>NZ_JAIXST010000251.1 GCF_027484545.1 Runella sp.
TAGAGAATGAACTTAATAACAGGCCAAGAAAAAGACATGATTTTCAAACACCAAATCAAATTTTTAATCAATTAACTAACCATCAAGAAGTTGCATTTGTAACTTGAATCCTGCTTTACTTTTTTCGATTCTTCTGTATTTTGGGCAATAACGGTTTCTTGGACAGGTACATTCTGAATCTGCTCGGTCCTTACTTCCTGCGTTTTTTTGGAAAAATGTGATGGTTTTACCGCCGGTTCGGGTGCATTGTTTTGAGCCAAAACCACCGTGATATTATCTTTCCCACCTTGTCGGTTGGCCAAATCAATCAATTCTTCTACCTTTTTTTGCAGAGAAGTATTCTTCCGCAGAACAGCCGCCATTTGAGCCTGCGTCAACATATCCGACAGTCCATCACTGCAAAGCAAAAGTAAGTCATTGGGCAGAAAGTCTGTTTCCACTGAATCATAAAAATCGGTATCGTCAATTTGATGCATCACCGAGCCTACTTCGCGTAATATTTCATTGCGACGGGGATGATTCATGGCTTCTTCTTCCGTAAGCTCATTGGCATCTTCACGAATCCCCACAATAGAATGATCTTTGCTGAGTTTGTTCAATTCACCATTGCGTAAACAATACAACCGTGTATCGCCTACGTGAACAAAATAAAGTTTTTGCGTGTTGGCATCCGCTACTGCGGCAGTCAACACGCAGCACATTTGCGATAATTTCAAATCCTGTTTACTCGCTTCAAAGATTTGATTATTGGCGTGAACTACTGCTTCGCGGAGCATACTTTCTATATCTCCTTTGGGTTCGGCCATGTACTGTTCGATGTATTCTTTGGCAATTTTGGCAGCAATATCTCCCCCCATATAGCCTCCAACGCCATCAATTGCGGCCACCAACGCCATTCCTTTTGAAGGCCATTTGGGCGAATCCAGCAGTTGACAAATCAACGTATCCTGATTGTCTTTCCGACGTTGTCCCACATCCGTTTGACCGGCAATTGCAATCATTTCCATAAATTTAGCGGGGAAGATTTTTAAAATGACGGATGACCATATACAGCACAAACAGGAACAATAAAAATGAAATGAGTAGGTCTATCATATCCATTAAAGATTGCTTTCAAAAGACAGCGTTATGAGTCCATTCAACAGAATTTTAGCTCCATTCTGTAAGTCAAACCATTGTGGATTAGTGATTTCACTTTGCGGAATGATACGCTCGTTTACCCGAGTTTCATTTCGGCTAAAGGATGCTATTTGAAACTGTCGAGAACTTTCATTGTACCGAAGTCGGGCATGAGGATTGGAAATATAGTTGGAGGCAATCAATAAGTAATTGCTGTAATTCAGGTTTTCGGGTTCCTTACGGGCAATTACTATCTCTTTTACCAGCATTTGATAATTTTCCTTCGTTTCATTGTCTTCAGAAATGTACTCGATGGAAGCCAGCGCAGCGCCCTGTCTTTTGGGGGGTGCTTCACTTCCCATTTGAAGATCAGGATTGAATTTGACGGCAAAAGCGCCTGATTCTCTGAAATCAATATTTTTCAATGAAGCAAGATTAATGTCGAGTTTATCATAGACGTTGGTCTTTTTAGGCTTCATGGTCACTTTGGTTTTGGTCAAACTATCGCGAGAGGTGATTTCTTTCAGGCCCGTCAGCATCCCGATTACCATAACATCATTTAACTTGATAGACTCCCCATTGAACTCTACGCCGGGAGCGAATTTAAACTGCCAATTGGAAGAAATGGGCGTAATTTCTTCATAACTGTTTTTGAATTCCCCCAAACGTTTGTAGAAAGCTTTAACGGCTTCCTTCACAACTACGGGCAGAGAAGCCAGCCGTGCTTCGTACGTATCAGGGTGAAGAATAATCAAATAATGGGCATTGAACAGCAAACTTGAACCCACACTTTCTTTTTTTAGAGAATCTTCAAAGCAATCCAGCAATTCCTGTAAAAGAACAGTATTAGAGACTTCCTGAGGGGTAATGTCATCACGAGTGGGCAGAATATTCCTTTTGAGGCGATCGAGAAATCCCATTATTTGAAGAGTTAGACGTAGGAAAAGGCAGTTTAAGCATTAAACGTTAAAATATAAAAAGATTGTATGGATCGTAGAATTAGGGGGATTTTGAGTTAAAAACAATGCTTTTTAAGGTTTTTTTTTATTTTTTCAAGTAGAAAAAACATTCCTGTAATCATCTTTTCTACCAGTTCTCATTTTACAACCATACGGCTTACTAAAAAATATAAATGATACTACCTATTCGGTAAACGGAAGTTTTCCTTAGCCCAATACTCACTTTAACAGTTGTTTTTGTTTTTTAAAATAGTACCGGATTACGAAGGCACCATCGCACCTTGTTTGAAAGTTACCGGTACTGATATCTACTTCTATCAACGACCCATACGTATCAGAGTACCCTGTTGAAAAAGGTACTTGAAAACATAATCACACAACTAATTCCGTCAAAAAATTATGCGACTAAAAAGAAGAAATTGCTTAAATCCGTGTTTTTGGAAAAATTAATCTGTGCTTTTGAGAAAAATCAGTTGGCGTCCAACCTCTATTGGGGTTCATAAATCCAAACATCTTTGGCAGCGCTGAATTCAGCCGTGCCGATGGGCGTAGCAGTAGCACGATACCCCATCATCAATCCAATACGGCTGTTTCGGCCTACCGCCGCAACACTTGCGCTGCCCTCCCCCGGATAATCTGTCAGGTAGTTCCAAGCATCATTTTTGTCGTCATACAGCCATAAATCACGGTAACCTTCACCTGTTTTGGTGTTATAACCTAAGCCGTACACGCCTCCCTTGGTAAGCGTAATCACGGCTCCTTTTTCACGGTTGACAAAAGGCGTTTTTTTCCGTTCCTGCCAACGATTCGTAGTTGGGTCAAAAGCCCACATACTGTTGTCATCTTCTGATAGAATGTAGCCCTTATTATCTACGGCAAAGGAAAATAGCTTTTTGAGCGTTTTGCGGGGGAATTCTGCACCTTCTACCAACTCCCAGCCCGTAGGAGTAATGCGATTTTGGTATTTCCAAAGACGGTATTTATTGCCTACCTCCAACACATACAAATCAGGAAGATTGCTTCCAATGGCAAATTGTACCGTAGGCACGTCGTCGCCCGGGTAATCGTAAGCAGAGCCGTCGCGGTAGTCGTCAAAGAATTTTTGGTAGGTATAGGTCGGTATCGGTTCAGGAACATAGAAGTAGCCTCCGCCAAAAAAATAGGTTGTCTGGTCAGCATAAGGCACATAAATAGGCGTATAACGCGCCGGATAGCCCAAGCTGTTAGTGGAGGCTGCTCGCCATTGTTGGCCTTGAAAATCGCTTGAATAATAATTCCACTGCTGTCCGGAGCTCTCCGATACGAAATTAGTTCGGGTAAAAACGGTCAGTTGATACCCTCCAAAATTACCATAGATCCAACCATAGGACAATGGTTGACCTTCGTAAGGAACATCAATGAGGTGTTTCCAGTCGGGACTTAGTACTACACTGCGTTCATTACTGTACAAAACAACACCGTCTTTTTGGGTATACAGTCGAAAATAGTAGCGCTGTTTGGGCTGCAAACTTCCAATGGTAGCCGTTACAACTGCCGTATTGCTGCCACCGGTCCTGTCCAATGTTGCTTTCTGACCAGTAATCGTAGGCTGCGGTGATGTGCCGTATACTATTCCGGTCTCGCTTTCTTCCGAAACCACCCCTTGGATAGCTACATTGCTTTTTGCATAATCGGGTGTGACAGCCAATAGTTTCAGGGTGCTTGTCGGCATCACCTCTTCATTAATTTGAAGAGGTTCGCACGCAATCAGCCCCGCTATCACTATCAAATAAACTAAGCAGTTTACAGCTTTCAAGCGATAGTCTATAGTCATAATTAATGGTTTGATAATCAAGTTTTTATACACTTATCTAAAGATAATCAAAAAAAATTAATTCACTAAATCACTCATTCACCGCACGGGCGGCCCCATAAATCGCTCATTATAAACATTACCAACCGCTTGGTTTGAAAGTAGTGGTACCGGGAAAAACCAGCGTACATCCCCCGGTTGGAATAAAAACCTGACTTGATACTTCAATCCGTTGCATTTTGGCTTCATTGCCTTCAACTATTACCAGCCGCTTGCGCGATACTGCCGAAGCTCCAAAGTATCCCAAGGCCAATTTATTAGGATTACTTTTTAGGAATATATTTCCTTCAACGGGAGCAGGAAGCGGGTCAAAAATGCTTCCCGTACGCGTCAATTGGTCATTCATTCTTTTCCAGAATTGATACACTTCCCGACTCAGCGAAAACTGACTTGTTTCAATCAATTGAGGAGCATTGGCGTAAGCGGGGCTGTAAATCATCGATCTTTTTTGAATATTGTTTCCGTCAAAATCAACGTCCGTTTCTACATCAATATCGTCTCTTTTAAAAAACTGCCAGCATTGTTTGTTTTCCATGATTCCCGAAAGAGGATTCAAAACGCCCGTAGCCCGTCTCATTCGGTAGCCGTAGGTCTGCCAACGGTAATAGTTATGAATGCCTTTTGGGTCTTTGGTATCCAGAAAGATATTGTACCCGACGCGCTGTTCGCCACCGCCATTTTCTGTAAACTCACTGTATAATTGCTCAGCAGCAGGCACGGCTTCCATTTTTTCCGGCTTTGATTCATACACCTCCCCGTTGGGAAGTCCAATCGTAAGTGTATAGGTTCGACCGATTTGCCCCTTAAACGAAGCATCCGTAATTTGATACTTTCCGGGTTCTTCCAAAACCTGTTCAAAAGTGGCCTTCTTACCTTGGTCGTCGCTCAAAACTACCTTTGCTCCACTGACCGTCTGGCTTTCGTCAATGCGATTAGAAGCCTTATAAACCCCAGTATAAGTAAGCTTTACGATATACGGAGGCGCTTCGTCGGTAATCATTCCGTCTACGACCAATACCGGTTGCTCGACCCGAATCGGAAGGTCTATTTCTCGAATACAGGAAGTGACAAAGAAGGCAATAATAAAGTATTGAGTAGCCAGTAGAGAGTAGTAAGTAACAGATTTTTCTTTGCTCCCCTGGGTCTCTGCGTGATTATTTTTATTAAATCTCATAGCTGCGTTAAAAATTATAATTCCAGGAAAGGGCAGGGACAATGCTTCCAAAGACCGCCAATTGATAGGCCCGCGTAACCCGATTAAAGCGCGCAAAATAGACCGAATAAGGGTTTTCGCGTCCGTAGACATTATACAACGAAAACACCCATGAACTATACCGCATTTGTTCTTTATTTTGGCGGGTATTTTTGGTAATAGACCAGTCTAATCGGTGATAATCCGGGATACGGTCGAGATTTCGGCGCGAGTAGTTGATAAGCGGATAACCTCCTACGCTGTAATTACCGTCGGGATAAATAGCGGGACGGCCCGTATTGTAAGTAAAATTGGCTGACATGGACCAACCTCTCACCATGTTGAGCGTTGTAGCAATGTTCAGGGTATGGGGTTTATCGTAGTTGGCCGGAAACCAATTTCCCTGATTGATTTGCTCCAGTGGATAAGGACTTAGCGATTTCACAAAAGCCCGTGCGTAGGTATAGTTAATTTGTCCATTAAACTTTCCTTTGTTTTTCTTGGCACTCACTTCTATCCCATACGCTAATCCTCGGGCGCTGATCAATGCCGTTTCGAGTTGAGGATTTAACAATAAAACAGCTCCATTTTTTGCTTCCAGCAACGAACTGATGTCTTTGTAATATCCTTCCAACGAAAATTCGTAGGCATTGTCTTTTAGATTGAGGTAATACCCAGCTGCATATTGGTCAGCGACTTGGGGAGGCAGATAATTGTCGCTCAATTTCCAAAAATCCACGGGCGAAATGGCGGTAGTATTCGTAATCAGGTGCAAATATTGCCGCGTGCGGTTGTAGCTCAGTTTAATAGATTGCATTTTACTCAACCCAATACGAATCGAAAGTCGGGGTTCCCAACCGTGGTATTTTTGAATAGGCTCTCCGCTTCCAAACTGCTTTGTTTCCGTAACGGTTTCGGGAGCGCGCGGCGTACCTGCTTCGTATTGGTATACGGTACGCGGACCAACTATTTCAAAGGCAGCGTATCGAATACCTCCCTGAAGCGTTAGCCAAGGGACAGGATTCCATTCTTCACTTAAATAGGCGCTGTATTCATACCCCTGTTCACTCGGAATAGCACGCGGGTTGATATTACTGGCGTCGTCTACGCGAGTTCGAAAGCCCGGAGCCACATCATAGCGAATGGCACTACCTCCGGCTTCTACTTTGTGCGTGGGAGAAGGAGTAAAAATCAGATTGGCTTTCAGTTCTTTATGCGTAATTCCCGACTGAAACTTAAAGCGATAAAACTCCTTAATGCCTTCCATTTTAAAATGATAATCGCTGTAAACCGCCGAAGCATTGACCGAAAACTTTGAGTTTATCTGTGCGTTCCACTGTAACGAGGCCGCTTTTGCATTCCAACTGTAGACGGTATCATCCGGAAATTTAAAATCATCGTGATTCAGGTAAGTTGAAAGGGTCAGTTGCTGATTGGAGCTGATCTGATAGCGAAGTTTAGCATTGAGGTCGTAGAAAAATGCCTGACTGTTTTTAATTCGGTCCGGAAAACGCTTTATCATCCAGTTAGGATACGCTATTCGCCCACCCAACATAAAGGTCAGTTTTTTACCCAAAGGTCCATCGGCCACGAGTCGAGCACTGATATTTCCCGCACCTACCTGATAACGAATACGATCAGGATTTCCGTTTTTAAGGTTAATGTTCATCAACGACGACAAACGTCCGCCGTATTGAGCGGGGATTCCTGCTTTGTAGAGCGTTACATCCTGCACGACGTCCGTATTTACATTGGTAAAAAACCCGAGTAAGTGTGACGTACTGAAAAGCGGCATTTCATCCAACAGCACTAAATTTTGGTCAGTACGTCCTCCACGAACGTTAAATCCGGCAGCTCCCTCTCCCACGGTCGAAACGCCCGGTTGAAGCAATAATGCCTTGATGATGTCGGCTTCGCCAAATACTACCGGAATCCGACGCAGCATTTTAGAGTCCAATTTCAAGGTACTCATTTCAATACTGGATACATTGGCGTCTTCCTTACGCGTACGAACGGTTACTTCGTCCAATTGCTTGAATTCTTCTACCAACTCAAAATCGTATTTTGTGTCTTTTGTAGGCTCAAAAAAGCGCATTTTGGAATAATATCCCACGGCCGTAGCCCGAAGATTGAAACCGGTAGAAGGCACACTCAAGACATAAGTACCAGTGCTGTCGGTCGTGGTACCCACATTGGTATTGAGCATCTGTATAGCAGCTCCCACAATGGGTTGCCGCGTAGTTTTATGAATAACCTGTCCAGTGAAACGAAGTTGACCAAAAGAAGGAATCGAGACTAAAAAAAAAACAATAAAACAATACGATAAAAAATGTTTCATGCTGTGGAGATAGCTGGTATTAAAGAAAGCTCTTTCTTGTCAAAAGTAAAGATTTTATAAAATCTTTGCCATTTATTTTGGGATTAAAAAAAACCAACAATTGGCACAGAAGCGTAAATACCCTAACTTCGCATTAGTAACACCATCATAAACAATGATTCAATCTTATACGAAGCCCCTTTATTCTTTGGTTTTTTTGGTATTGGCAACGGTTTTTCTGTTCTCCTGCGGTAAAAGCGGCGAACAAGCGGCTGAGCAGCAACAACCTCCGGCAACAATTGGTACTGAGCCTGTCGTAAGTACCAATCAGTCTGAGTTATTGAAACTTATCATTACTCCCCAAGGCGGAGATTTTCGGAGTTTCAAATTGGGCGACCCGCTAAGCAAAATCAAAGCTGAGGAGAAATTTGAGCTTTTTGAAGACAGTACATCTCATGTTGGATTTACGTACGAAACCGAAAATTTCGAAGCCATCGACATACTCTACTATTTAGATAAAAATCAGGCACTTAGCAGTATTCGGGTAGACGTATATCTTAACGATGCCAATGCCGTTCGCGATCTTTCGGAGCAGTTTGACACGTATCTGTCAGGGAAGTTTACACCCGAAAAAAGAGAAGCGAAATCGTCCGACTGGCGAGGAAAAGGAGGACTTTCCATTGTTTTAAAAGATGTCAGTAAAGGCAAAGACTTTGGCTTGCGGCTAAGTATGGGCCCCAAAGGAAGCAAAGCACTATCTATGTAAGACTCAATTCTCATTTCTGACCGCACGGCCAGCCCCGTTCATACTTCATACTTCTAATATATATGCACGTAGTCATTGTAGGTAACGGAATTGCGGGCATTACTGCGGCAAGGCACATTCGTAAGCAAAGCGATTGCCGCATTACGGTTATTTCGAAAGAAACGGATTTTTTCTTTTCCCGCACCGCACTGATGTACGTATACATGGGGCATCTCAAATTTGAGCATACGCAGCCCTACGAAAATTGGTTTTGGCAAAAAAATCGTATCGAATTGGTAAGAGGCACGGTTGAGGACATTGATTTTGACACAAAAACGGTACAACTTTCGGCAGATAGTATGACGGTAATTTACAAACCGTCGTTGCTGGAACGCCTTACCAAAGTAGCTTCCAAATCAACATCCAAACCCTCAACTATTCAAACCCTCAACTACGACAAACTGATTTTGGCGACGGGCTCTGTACCTCGCGTTGGCGATTGGCCCGGCACCGAGTTGACCGGCGTACAAGGCTTGTACAGCTATCAAGATTTGGAATTGTTGGAAACAAATTCTCCCAATTTAAAACACGCTGTGATTGCCGGCGGAGGACTTATTGGAGTTGAATTGGCAGAAATGCTCCATTCACGCGGAATTAAAGTAACAATGCTTGTTCGCGAAAAAAGTTATTGGGCAAACACACTCCCCGCCGAAGAGTCTGCGTTGGTGACGCAACAGATTCAGAAACACGGGATTGATTTACGTTTTGAGACAGAATTGAAAGAAATCCTCGGCACAACGCGCGTGGAAACAGTGACGACAAGCAACGATGAAAAAATTGATTGTCAGTTAGTTGGATTGACTATTGGCGTAGCACCCAACATTACGTTTCTCACTCCTTCCTCCTGTCTCCTCAAAACTAATAAAGGAATTTTAGTAAACGAATACCTCGAAACCAACGTTCCTGATGTCTATGCCATTGGAGATTGTGTGGAACACCGACAACCCAAAGAAGGTCGTAAATCCATTGAGCAAATTTGGTACACGGGGCGCATCATGGGCGAAACAGTAGCGCAAACCATTTGCGAAAAACGTACCGCTTACCAACCCGGGGTATTTTTTAATTCTGCCAAATTCTTCGACCTTGAGTACCAAACTTACGGCGACGTACCTGCCCAACTTCCTGAAGGAATTAAAACCTTTTATTGGCAACATCCTACAAAAGACATTGCTTTGCGCATCAACTACCGCGCTGATAATGAAGCCGTAACGGGTTTCAATGCATTAGGCATCCGACTAAGACACGCTGTATGCGATGAGTGGATTAGTAAACAACGCCCGTTTGACTACGTATTGAAGCATCTCCAAGAAGCCAACTTTGATCCTGAGTTTTTTGAAGTGCCTGTGATTGGGTAAAGCTAAGACTCTATTTCTATACCTCGACAATACTTTTCAGTCGTTCTGAAAGCTCTTTTTCGGAGATGACTTCCATTTCTGATTTATCATAAATGGCTACTAAGAAGATTTTTTCTTTTATGATTTTTACGCAGGTAATGACTCTTGCCCCGCCACTTTTACCTTGTCCTTTACTCGCAATCGGCATTCTTATTTTATAGAGATTCTTACCAAGCGGTGTACCTTGTTGCGGGTTTTCAATAAGGTTTTCCAATAAGTTTTGGTAGTCTGATTTGAGAGAAGCATACTTTTTTGAAAGCTTTTTCAGCTCTTTCTCAAATTCAGGAAGGGCATCTATTTTAAAGTTCATCCAATAAATCAAAGGCATTTTTAAGTTCTACTTCTCCCCTGATTGCTTGGTTGAGTTTTTCCACTCTTCCTTCAAGCGAATCAAGAAACTCCTGCTTGCGGCGTTTTTTTACATCTTTCTCCCGCAATTCGTTCTTTATTTTCATCCGATTCAAGACCGATTGCACAAAAAGTAATTCTTCTTCATTTCTTGGCTTGACGATCAGTTCCATAAAATTCGTTTTTTTATCAAAAATAAAGATTATTCCGCAATTTTCAACCCTTCTTGAATTGTATAGTAAGCATAAAGCAAAGGCATAAAAAAGCCTGCGGTTTCACTACCGCAGGCGTAAAAAGAAAAAAAGATTATAGATTCAAACTCCAACCTTCGCGGTAGTCGCGTTTAACAAACTGATTGGCAGGTTCGTAATTTGTGATTTTCATGTTCGACGCATCATAAAACAACTTCTTACGACCGTTATATTTGTCAACGTTTCTTTTTGCGGTTGGATTGTCACGGAGCATCCAACTGCGTAACGCCAAGTTACCAATCAAAATACTTTCGGTAAACGGTGCTGCATATTCAAACGGTGAACTCGTAACACCTTTGCCATACCCGTCAATACAGGCATTGACCCACTGCAGGTAGTGGTTTTCGTCGGGAACGCGGGCGATGGTTTCGGGAATATTGATTGATTCATTAGCTTTCAAGGGTAACAATCGAGGTTTGGCACCGTAGCAATCCGCCATCAATTTTCCTTTGGAACCAATAAACAATACGCCACCGTCGGAGTTGCCGAAGCTTTCACCAGGCAATAATTCTTCGGGCAATTCGGGCAAAATACCGCCGTCATACCAACTTACTTTGATGTTGCCTTTGCCATCCTTACGAGGATAATCCAAATGTATTGATGATGAAAACGGCGTCCAATCTGGATTGTCGTCCTGCGGGCGAAGCGTAAAGGTCCACGTTCCGGCCACGCTGCATTCGACTGAAGTGGGGTAATCAATCGGTAAAATACGGTACACCGGATCCATAATGTGACACGCCATATCGCCGAGAGCACCCGTACCAAACGGCCACCAACCGCGCCAGTTCCAAGGCAAATACGCCTCATTGTAAGGTACTTTCTTGGCTGGACCTAACCACAGGTCATAATCCAATTCTTTCGGAACCTCAAATGTTTTATCCGTTGGTAACGCCTGCGGCCACACGGGACGATTGGTCCACGCCAATACTTTATGAACGTCGCCAATGATACCCGAATCATAAATTTCTTTCATTCGGCGCACACCGTTACCCGACCCGCCTTGGTTTCCCATTTGGGTAATTACCTTGTATTTTTTGGCAGCCTGTCCCAAAATACGCGCTTCGTAAATATCGTGTGTCAGGGGTTTTTGGGTATAGACGTGTTTGCCGAGCTGCATCGCGGCCAAGGTCGCTACGGCGTGGGTATTGTCAGGCGTTGAAATCGAGCATGCGTCAATGTTTTTATTTTCTTTGGCCAACATTTCCCGAAAATCCTTGTAGTAGGTAGCTTTCGGAAACTTGGTGCGAGACTCCACCGCCTGCCGGTCATCCACATCGCAAAGGGATACGATATTGACATTTGGACTTGCCGAAAACGAAGCTAAATCGCTTCTTCCTTTTCCGCCTGCGCCGATACCTGCAATGTTGAGCTTATCGCTGGGTGCGACGAAGCCTTTGCCCAGTACGTGGCGTGGTACAATAAAAAACGACGTTGCCGCCACCGAAGAGGCTTTTATAAAGTCTCGGCGGCTATTAGAATTGGGGGTAATTTCTTTTTCTTCCATGATATACTATAAGGGTTTGAACGTTTCGGAGGTTTCTTGAACTTATTCTACTGATTTATAAGCCAATTGTACCTTCATTCTCCTGAATTTTTTCTCACAGAAAAGCACAGATTAATTTCACAGAGTGGCACAGATTTTCTAAAACTCACCTAATCGAAAAGTTAAAAGGATTATAGTTTTTTCACTGCTACATCATCCACATAAAACACTGCCGTTGGCACCTGTTCATCAGCCCCCGCGAGCGGTGGATGCGGGTCTTCATTCGGGGTTTTGCGGTTGGGCAAATTACGGTAAGGTCCCGTACGCAGCGATAAACGTTCGATTGATTTAATGGCTTCGGCCAAAGCCGCTTTTTCCAGTACTTTTTTACCGTTAACGCTCAAATCAAAACTACCCGCTAACGTCGCATTGACTGTGAATACCAGTTCATACCACTGCGCAGGTTGATAGGGTTGCACGATTTTCTCAGTGCCACCAGCAGTTACAACGATGTTTCCTTTTTCGTCAAAACGAAGGCGAACGGGGCGATTTCCGTAGCGGTCAGTGAGGTCAATTTCAAGAGAACCCGTTTGATTCTGAGCGGCTTGCACTTTGAGTGAACATTCTATCTTGGTGCCTTCTTCAAAAACTCGAATCACTCTGGCGTAATCGTATGGGTCTTTGTCTGATAACTCAATGCACTTTCCCGTTGATTTGGGACTGTTAACTATGGCAACAGGTGCCCATTGCGGTGCATAGACGTTCCAATCTGGAATACTGCCATTGAGCGACAGTCCGTCAAAATTATCATTTACGTCACCTTTGACTTCATAGCGAATGGGAGTGGGTACACGACTAATCCAAATATCTTCTTTATTCATACTGTACGACAACCATAAGTCATTGCCGGGCGGATTGCCGTTTCCTTCTTCGATACCGCGCACATAACAGGGTCCGAAATCTTTCCAACGTCCGAAAAACCGACGTGGAGGTACTTCACCCTGCACGAGTAACATGTTGTCAAAGATTGCCCCATCGTCACTCGTGATGACCGTGAGCGGAAAACGGTGTTCGTCCATTTCGATGGGATTGTACGCAATCGCGTAGCGCCCGTCGTCAGTACGCTGTCCCCATTGCTTCCCGCCGGCCATGGTCAACGTTGGAACTTTGACAGGGGTGGAGAAAGTTGTTCCTTCGTCGTCCGACAATGCCGCTTTTGAGCGTTTCCACAATGCCACTACTTTGCCATCTTTGCGGTGATAGTACGATAGTGCCTGAATATCAAGCGATTTATCCAAATTGTTTTTGTAAAAACCATCCAATCCAAGGTCTTCTTCCCGCCATTGCAGCGTCATGAGTTTATCACTCAACAGTGCATTACAGGCTTCTACAAAGCTTTTATCGGTTGATTTTTGGTAAAACGGATAACTCGTATTTTTTTCATTCCATTTCATTCCGTCAACGGTGGTATGGCTGCTGTAACGAATAAAATAAATGGGGCCGTAGGTACCGTCTTTGTACGCCTCGCGCACCACCCGACCGATGCCGCCTTCCTTAAACGGCTCTTCGGTGTGGCCGTAAAAGGCTAATACCAACAGTCGTCCGTTGGGCGCAGTATAAAAACCCATGCGTTGGTGCATCATGTAACCGTCAGAACCTTTGGGGATTTTCACGCCCTTGGGCGCGACGTAAGGCGGAAAAACGACCGTCGGTTTGCTCCAAACCCGCCCGTCTTTGGAGGTCACGATCAGCGTTTGCCCGGGCGCTATGTGCTCATCGACAGGATTGCTCAGGTATTGCTGATAAAAGGTATCGTTCCAATAACAGAGATTAGAGGCATGATTGTACGTCCAACCAAATCCATCCGCCAACTCAGGATGCGTACGATTGACACGCAGCGTTTGACGACTTTCCGTACCTATCGCATACCGCAACCCCCCTTCGTGTACCTGCGGGTCCACACTTTCACCACCTATGTAGCGTACGGGTTCATGGATACTGCCCGTTTGAGCGATTCCTATTTCACTTCCCAACAGTAATGCAATTCCGTACCAATATGCTTTGTTTATCATCTTTTCTAAGGCTATTTTTCTAAAATGAATACTGTGCCAAGGCATTTTTGGGCTATCCTGCCTCTTTTTCTGTAAACTGCCGCTTGATAACTATTTATAATATTACTTGCTGAAGGTCCTAAAAACTGGTAGCTTTCAGGAGAAATTGGGAAGGGCGTAAATTTTCAGCGCCTTTTGTGTGTAAGTAGATGGGTTTTTATATATGAATACTGACAATATACAAAGTAAGACAAAACTTTCGCAGAGTGGCGCTAACCCTATTGACAACCGTGCTGATAACAAACTGACGGACTTTGGATGAAATGTTTTACAACAACAACCGACTCTGCAACTAACGAACAGGTAAACACTTCAAAATAAATTAAAACACTGCCAACGCACAGAAAAATTGAATTTCAATGCCGACCCACAAAACACACTTTCATTTATTTGCCACCACAGGAAGCCACCCCAAAAAAATGAAAGAGTGTTTTCTTCATCACTTTAAGAAATTCAGAAGACAGAATCATATCTTTGACTACTTTTAGAAACTGAAAAGGAAAACAAAATAAAATCAAGCATATAGCAGAAATATGGAGCTTAAATTTATAGGACAAGGTTTAGACCCAACAAGTGATTCCACAGCAGGAAATTTAATTATTGATTCATTGATTAATGAACAATTTAATTCTTTCAATGCATTTGTTGCATTCGTTAGCATTGGCGGTATTAACAATATTATTGACCAACTAACAGCTTTTAAAGATAGAGGTGGAGCAATTCGTTTGTATGTAGGAGTTGACTTGAACGGAACTTCCAAAGAGGCTTTGGAGAAACTTATTGAACTTGAAATTGAAACCTACATTGTATTCTCACCAAATAATATAATTTACCATCCAAAAATTTACGCTTTTGAAGGGGATACTTTTTCAAGAGCAGTTGTAGGTTCTTCCAACTTGACCGAAAGAGGACTTTTCCAAAGTATTGAATCTTCCGTATGCGTCAATTTCAACAATGAAGAAGATGAAATGGGGATTGAATTTTTGGCTGATATTTATGAGCACTACAATAAGATAATAAATAATGACCACCCAAGTTGTCAAAGACTTACTTCTGAAGTTTTGGAAATTCTTGTCAACAGCAAAATCGTTTTGCCTGAAATAGTTAATAGGGCTAAGTTCAATAAAATTAACCGAGAGTTTGGCGAAAAAGATTCTGCTGCTTATGATGCGTTATTAAAAAGTTTCGGAAAACTAAAACCGAAAAGACCGCCTAGAGGATTTAAGAAAGTTGTTTCCAAAGAGGAAATACTTGTAGAGGAAAACAAAGAACTAAATGTTGTAAACGAAACTATTGAATTACCCGAGGGCTCAATGTGGATTGAAACAGGGAGAATGACAGGCGGTTCAAAAAATCAACTTGATATGTCTAAGAAGGGAAAGCATAACGGAGAACTTCTTCAAGGCAGTGTAGTCTATTTCGGCATAGACCCTGATGATGTTGATGCTTCAAAGAATATTGATATTCACTTAGGAGGAAAGGTTTATAAAGTAAATCCTGTTTTTTACACCCCAGGAAACAGCAATTGGAGAATGCAATTGAAAGGAGTAACAGATGATGATGAGAAACTAACCGCAATTTCAAGAATGCAATTAGGACAAGATGGAGGATTTGTAAACAAAATACTTTTGTTTACAAGGATTGACGACACAAACTACAAACTTGAAATACTTGATACTGACGACAGAGATAAACTAATTGAAAACTCTTCAACTTGGGGAAAGATGGGGAACGAGACTACTGGCAGGGCTTATGGTTTCATTTAGTTGTATCGCCTCTAACTCGCTTTTAAACCAACGCAAATCCTCTTTTGAATATTGCTTGCGGAATTCAGCAAGCACCAATTCAACTTCAGAATCCGTCAATTTATAAAGGGCCATAAAAAGCAAATCAATCTTTCTGACAGTTTCAAGTTTGCTTTCGCTTCTAATTTCATTTTGCAATTCCAAATTCTCAAAGAGAGAATTCAAACGAACATCATGTCTCAAAAGAGAAAACACAAGCAACGAAATATGATGTTTAATGGTGGCTTCGCCACCATTAAAATTTATTTTGCTTGTGGTTTGCTCAATGTTAGGAACAGGCATTTGATTTATAACCGATTGAGTTAAATCAATCCCACTTAGTTTTTTCTTCAAAATAAAATCAAATACCACCGAATTAAAAAGCCCTGTTAAATAAAGTAAGTCATTTTGGCTTGTAGTTAAGAACTGGACCGATTGCGATGCAGGGATAAAAGGTAACACGGTTGCAATGCAGGTTCGTGTGTTAGTTGCAGAAGTTAAACTTCTCCAAGCCAACATGAATTTCTCATTGTGGTTTTTGGAAAGCTGTTGCCACTTTTCAGCATTGATAAAAAATCTTGATTCAGGAAAGTAATTTGCAATCTCTTTTTTTGCTTCTTCAATATTGACAGAAGAAGATTTGTTGCCGTATCTCAATTCATCCGCTACGCCATTGAATCCTGAAAACTTTCCATCAAACTGGTTGAAAAATTTCCCCTCAAAAATCGGAACATTGTCTTCTGCTTGTTTCTTTGTGATAAACTCTGCATGACTTGTTAGGTGAACGATTCTGCCGAATCTCACGTTCTCATAAACATTTTTGAAAAATGGAAAGTTATACGAAACTCTTAAAAGAAAATCCGCTTCCCTTTTGTTTGAGAAGTTTGGAAGCATTCCAGTAAATGGATTTAGCAACTTCAAACTGTCATAGGACAACTCAATTTCTGACTTGGCTTTTTCAATTTCCGAAACTTCGCTGAGGTTCATTGAAACATGAAATCTTTCACCCTTGGAATTGCCTAACAGCAAAAAACAAAACCGTTCTCTGCTATCAATATTGAAAATCTTTTTACGATTGATAAAATCATAAATCGCAACAACTAAATTTTTCTTTGTCAGATATTTGAAAAGATTTTGATTCACTTGACTTGTAACGATTGCACTTTTCAAAACCAAACCTATAACACCTCTTTTGGTTTTCAACTTTACGGCAGCATCAGTAAACAAAGCATAAGTATTCAATTCACCATTGTTTGACAAAGCGAAAAAAGAATTCTTCTTTAAATCTGTTTTAGCTTTTTCAATTTCAAGTTTGAACTCTTTTGAATATTCAGCCAATGCACCATTGCTCAATTCTGTTTCTGTAATCTCACTTATTCGGGTTGACTTAAAATGTTTTTCTGCAACCGTATTTGAATAAAGAGCATAAAACTTTTTTTCCTCAAACCTTATTTTCTCCCAAGGTGGATTGCCCAAAATGACATCATAATATTTCAGTTTGTCTTTACTCAAACTAAGTTGTTCATGGTAAATGAATCCGGTTGAAAATACTTCTAACTTTTTTGATTCATTAATTGAAAAATCAGACTGCAATAAAAAATTTGAATGAATGAATTTTTCATTGAGTGATTTGAAGAGTGCCGGTTGCTTAATTTTCAAAAGCAAATTTAGCTTTGCTACTTCCAAAGCCAAGCAATCTACATCAAAGGCAGAAATATTTAAAGCAATTGCTTTCAGCAATTCCAATTTACATTCTTCTTCAATGTTCCATTTTGCAAACAGAATTTCAAAGTAGTCTATAATTGCAATAATAAAATTACCACCACCACAAGAGAAGTCAGCAAAACTTATAGCGGCCATTTCTTTTAGAAATTCTTTGCCAACTCTTCCAAAATTCAATTCAAAAAAAGCATCAATAGTTTTTCCAGTAACGGACTTTGCTAAGTTTGCAGGCGTGTAGTAGCTACCTAACTTATTCCTATAATTCTTTGCCGTTGAAATTTTCGTTCCATTACTTTCATTTCCAGTTTCAATACCCAACAAAGTTTCGTAAAGTGTAGGAACATCAATTGATTCAACACCTATCAAATTGCAAAGGTTGTCATCAACCAATTTTATCAGTGCTTCATTTGCATTGTCAATGATTGCTGAAAATAAATTTTCAGCAGCGAATGAATTTTTCAGCCAGTGATTAGTTGCAGAAATAATATTGCAGTTTTCTCTTTTTGTATTGTTCTTCAAAAAAATAATTGAAGCGGTAAAAACCGCTTTCACTTTGAACCTTTCCTTATTGAGTTCAACAGGGTTGATGTTTTGCTGCTTTACAAAACACTTTGAAAGATGTTCTTTCAGAATGTAGCTGTATATCTCTAACGCCTTATCCATTGTGAATTTGTCCAACTGTTAAAAATTCTTTGGTATAAGAAACCAATGGCTTGTTGAAGAAACTACTCTTATGGTGAACTTGAATAATTGAAATAATTTGTTCTGTCAAATCCCTTTGCTCATTCAGGAAAATATATTTTGACTTTATTGATTCAATCAACTTTGGCAAATCAAAAACCTGAAACTTGTAAATTGAAATTTGCTTCACACCCAACTCATTCAGGATAATTTTGTGCAACAAGTCATTAAAATATTTGGCTTTAGTGCTTTTGAATTGCGATACGTTCTTTTTTATAAAATCAAATAGCGGTTTAGGGTTTACATCGAGCTTGTATGACAAATCTTCAAACACACTTTCGCTACCAACAGAATAACCATTGATTGCCCTGCTTGTTGACAAGCAATTCAAATCAATACTTCCAGAGAGAAGCAAATCCAATTGTTCAGAATTTATCTTCAAAGTTTTTTTCTTATTGAAGAATGGAGATTCACCAACAACGCTTTTTACTTCCTGCAATTCTTTTGAATTGAAATTGTATTGCTTTCTGATTTCACGTTCAATTATTGATTCTAAGAAAAGCCGTTGATAATCGCTTTCTATATCTTCAATGACTAATTTTTCAAGGAACAAATCAAGGTTTTTTATTTCAGAATAATTTAAGTGTTGAAACTCAAAGTTTGGTAATTTCTTTTGCAGGTATTTTTCTTTCAATTCCAAACATTGTTTGCTTTTTTCTGCAATGAATTTAGAATCCAAAATATTTTGTGCAACAGGAATTTTAGAAATGTATCCTGCACTGATTGTGAATTTTGGATTGATAAGTTTTAAAAGGAAAGTCGCAACCTTTGAATTCAGAAAAGCAAGGTGAGCATATTTATTGCCTTTCAAAACTTGAATGCCTGGACCTGATGCAATGAAAACTTGATTCTCTTTAAGAACTCTCACATTCAAACCTAATGTTCCAGTGTCACTATAAACAAGTTGTGTGGTAGGAATTTTATCAATGTTTCTTAGCGCACTTCCCTTATTTGCTTTAATAATTTCTGCATTTTGCCCCCAATGAACTTTGTAATAATTCAAGCCAGCCCATTTACTGAAACCACCGCCTTTGCTAACCAATTTCCAGTCGGCACTTCCGTTTACTTCCCAAGCAAATTTTACAAATTCAGTATTGTTTCCTGTTGAAGTTCCCTGCATTGGGTTAGCAAACTCAGAGTAAAGTTGAAGCCCTTGAATGTTTTCAAAACGGTGTTCTAATTGATAGTTGAATTCAAGGTTACTGTTTTTCAAAAACTGATTTTGGTTTAACTCAAAAGTCAGTTCAGTAGAAATATTTTTGTTTGATACCAAACTTTTTTTCTCTACAATATTTTTGAATTTCAAATTATAAAACCTTGTAGTTTTTATTTCAGAGTTTCCTATAACACACAAAGCAACATTTGTTTTCTCTCCGTTAATATCTTCAAAAGCATTGCTTCCTAAATCAATGCACTCTTTCAAAGTTTGCTTTGCTAAAAATAGTTGCCTGAAATCTTTGAGTGAGGACAGATACATCCAGTTGTTTTGTGACACCACACCCAACACATCTTTCTCATTCATCAACTGAATAATTCGCTGAATAAAAGAAACGCACAAATCTCCCTTGCTTTCGGGATAGTTCGCAAGCAAATATTTTTTCAGCGAAGTGTCCATATCCCGTTTACCCATGAATGGAGGATTTGTAACAAACACTTTTATTTTTTTCTCATTATTGAGCTTTTGTAATTGGGTTTTGAAAGTTGTTCCACTAATTGAGTTGGACGTAACTTGAGGATTCAAGAAACCCAATATGTCGTTTGCAGTTCCGCCAAAAATTTTAATTGGTGTTGATTTACTTGGTACAGCATAATCGCAAGCTTTCACAAACAAAGACAGCGAAGCAATTTTAGAAAGGTTTGCATCCAAATCATAACCGACAATTGAACTATTCAAAATAGTATTAACAATCTTTTGGTTCGACCAATTTGGGTTAAACTCTTTGTAATGTTCGTAAAGGCATTCAAAAGAATAGGTCAAGAAGTTACCACCGCCAGAAGCAGAATCAATGACAACAATTTTTGGAATATCGGTAATATCAAAGCCTGACAAAGATTCATTTACTAAATATTTCACCATGTATTTATCAGTAAAAAACTGAGTGGTGAAAAGCAAATCAGAATCTTCAATTTTCGCACTGTCTTTTCCAATTTTCTTGAAAGCAGCCTTCTCCAAATCTTTTTTTAAAAATTGGTAAGACCAAGAGATAATATCATCAACATCATCATCGATTTTTTCAAAAGCAACTTTCAACTTTTCAAAAACTGAAAAAAGTAGTTCGGCTTCGAGTTGAGATTCTGTTGCAAGAAATATTTTAATCAGGTCGGGAAACCTCTGTTTGACAAGTTGAATTTCTATTTTGAATTCAGAATGATAATCAGCAAAAGTAATTTTTGCATTGGAAGTTTTACTTTGCTTCTTTTTCAATGTAAAAGTTGCAATCAGGACAGAAAAGAAAATGCTCAAATCCTGCATAGGGATTTTCTTTTCTATCAAATTTAAACTTCCAATGAAGTATGCAATAAGGCTTTTGATTTTCTGTTTCACAATTATTTATCTTTCGACTTTTTAGCGTAACTAGTTAATTGTTCACTGACAAGTTGAATCGCATCGTAAGTAGTTTCGTTTGCGCCATACTCTTTTAGAATTTTTTCCGCAGTATGCATAACTTTCAAACTTGCTTCGGACACTTTGTAAAACTTGGCTAACCGCTTCAACTGTTCGCTTGTAGGCAACCGTTCTCCTCTTTCAATCTTACTGAGCATCGGAGAGTCAATGTCAGTCCCCTTTGACACCTGATGAAGTGTTTCTTTTCTATCTTTTCTTAGCTCCCTAAGATATTGCCCTAATTCTGATTTTAGACCATCCATTTGGGAAATTTACGACTTGTCATTTTTTGACAAATTTACAAAAATTGTCTTGATAAAATGAAGTTGAAATCAAAATACTTTTCCACAACCAAGAATGAAAACCCACCAACAACTAACCCCTTGATTTGCAAGCTACCAGCCTTTCTTACGGGTGAGAACGTCCGCAAAGGCAAAAAAGCTCACGCCATCTCTGACGTGAGCCTTTTTGTGCCAAACCAATTCTATTTCTTAGGAGCCTTATACGCAATCCGATACAACGTTCCGTTCAAGTCGTCAGTTACGTAGAGCGACCCGTCAGGTCCTTGGGCGAGACCCGTGGGGCGGTGCTGAATCGGACCCGTGGGTTTCACAAGGTCAGTACCCGCAAAATTATCCGCAAAGATTTCCCAAGGGCCTGAGGGCTTGCCGTTTTTGAAAGGTACAAACGCTACCATATAGCCTTTTTTCAAGACGGGCGATTGACCGTGGAAAGCGATAAAAGCGCCGTTTTTGTACTTGGCAGGAAACATTTTTCCCGTGTAAAAAAGCACGGCGTTGGGACCCATGTGTGCCGGAAAATCGGCAATGGGGTTGATGGCTTTTTCGCCACCCGTTTTTTTGCCATCACCACCGTATTCGGGGCAGAGAATTTTCTTCTTTTGGAAGGGGTCATAATACACGTACGGCCAACCGGCATCATCACCTTCGTGTACTTCATACATGGTTTCGGCGGGGAGTTTTTCGCTGTCTTGTGGAGTATAGTACTGCGGGAATACATCGTGAAATTTGCCGCGTCCGTGCATCAACACAAAAAGTGAGTTAGTACTTGAATTCCAATCCAAACCTACGACGTTTTTCAAACCCGTTGCATAGCGAACTCCGTCGCCGTATTGCTGATTCAATTGGCTCGTCTTAAACCGCCAAATTCCGCCAACTGAGTCTAACAATGGGCACGGCATTTTGCCTTTGTTGGTGCCTGCTTCTTTGCACGTCTCGTCATAAGAACCTACGTTGACATAGACATATCCATTGTTGTCCACGGCTATGTTTTTGGCTTCGTCACGGCCTCGGGTCACCAGGCCTTTTACGATTTGTTCGGGGTTATTGACGTCGATAATCTCTTCTTTTTCATTGAGTTTATATCGATACACACCTGTATAAGAAGAAGCGTACAGGTAGCCCCCGCGAATAAAAATACCCGAGCCTTTGTAATCACCGAAGCCTATTTTTTCGTCAATGACACCGTCGCCGTTGGTATCGCGCAGGCGGTAAATGGCCTTGCCGTCTTTTAGTTTATTGATTTTGACGTAAATATCACCGCCTTTCGATATGGCAATGTGGCGCGGTGTTTCTAAGTCTTCGGCTAAAATAGTCGCTGAAAAACCAGCAGGCATTTTAATATCAGTAGCGGGAATGACGCCAAATGAAGCGTCTTTCGCCTTTGAGGGCGTTGTTTCGACGCTTTTGTAAGCGGCCAGACTACTCGCCGTGACCAACGCAGCAGCCACAGAAAGCGTTCGTAGAAATGGATACATAAGGAAAAAAGGGAGTTAATGTTAGATTACTTTGATATAAAGCAATTTGTGGGGAGAATTTAACGTCGTCATATAACGTCGGCGAGAGCTAAGCGCTCCCGTTTAAAACGCCAAACGGCCAGTTCTCGCCGACGTTGAGACCTACTTCACCTCCGTGAAAACCAGCTTCGGCAATTTCATCGCATTTTCAATCAATTTGATTTGAACTTCCAGAATCCCTACTTCCGATTCTGCGTCAATTTTATCGGGGTCGTCCGTAGATTTGTGGTAGTCGTCGTGACCGCCCGTATGAAAGTAGATTACCGGGATATTTTTCGCATAAAAAGACCCGTGATCCGAGCCGCCGCTGCCTGCGCGGTCGGTGAAAAACTTGACACTTCCTTCCACACCTTTAAACACGCCAGGCCACGCATTGCTCGTGCCGTAACCACCAATGCCCACCCCTCGGTCGGCATTGTAGCGCCCAATCATGTCCATGTTGGACATAAAATTGATTTTGTCCAAAGGCAACGTTGGGTTATTGGCAAAATACCGCGAACCCACTAAACCCAATTCTTCCGCCCCAAAAGCTACAAATAAGAAGTTATAGGGCTCTTTTACTTCGTTTTTTGAGAAATACCGCGCCAATTCCAATAAACCAGCCACCCCCGATGCATTGTCGTCAGCGCCGTTGTGGATTTTCCCCTGAGGCTCTTTATCCCGCGAACTTCCCTGTTTTCCCATTCCCAAGTGGTCGTAATGTGCCCCGATAATAATGGTATAAGGAGCGCCATTATCCAAAAAACCAATGACATTGTTGGCTTCACGAATGCTGTCGGGAACCACTACACGCCGTACTTTGGCGGTAAAAGGCTGACGAAATCCCTTCGTCCCCAAAGGTGTTAAATTCAGTTTTTTGTATTGTTTGATAATGTATTTAACCGCTTTGGCATTCTCTTTACTACCCGTTCCTCGACCTTTCATTTTGTCGGAAGCAAGGTAATTGATATGCCCCAAAATTCGACCCAAATCAGGTTTAACATCCTGACCTACAAGTATTTTACAATAAAAACAAAGAAATAACAGAATCCAATTTTTCATATATTAAAGATAAAATGGGAGAGTTTAACAAAAAAATAGCCCGCAAAAATACGGGCTATTGACATAATAAAATAGATTTTCGACAATCATCTTCTAATAAGACCAATCAAGGC
Organism: Runella sp.; assembly: GCF_027484545.1. Taxonomy (GTDB): domain Bacteria; phylum Bacteroidota; class Bacteroidia; order Cytophagales; family Spirosomataceae; genus Runella. The sequence continues at coordinate 23,654 of NZ_JAIXST010000251.1, forward strand.
AAGTACAATCAAAGCCCCAATCACTGAAGTCAAAATTACACCGATGAGACCAGCACCGAGCGAAATATGCAATTGGCCAAACACCCAATTTCCCACAAAGGCACCAATAATTCCTACGATAATATTTCCAATAAGTCCAAAACCAAACCCGCGCTTGATTTCTCCGGCTAACCAGCCGGAAATAGCTCCGACAATCAATACATAAATTAAATTGTTCATGTGAGTAATGGTTAAAAGATGAAAATGAAACAATAGAAACGTTATTCTTTAAAGAAATACATGACCAGCATCAAGGCAGTAGTATCTCCGATATTGGACGGTTTGTGGGGCAAATTGGCATCAAAAAAGATAGAATCGCCCGTATTGAGCACGTATTTTTGGTCGCCAACCGTATATTCTATGTTACCGCTGATAATGTATTTGTATTCGAAAGCATTGGTTTTTACCATGAATGAGCGCGTGGCTTTGGGGGCTAATTCCAACACGACGATGTCAGTGGGCAGGCTCTGAATGTTGCGCGTCATTACCCGTTTATACACAAACCCTTTCGATTGTTCCTTTTCAAATTTTTGATAATCTTCGCTCCGTTTTACTACGACTTTGCTTTCGGTAGCTTGCTCAACATCAGCAAAAAAATCGTTCAAATCAACTCCCAACGAGCGAATCAAATTGATAAGCACTAACAACGAGGGAATAGTACGGTTGTTTTCAATTTGAGAAATAAGCCCTTTACTTACTTGTGCGCGGTCGGCAAGTTGCTGAATAGTAATACCTTTCGATTTTCGGTAATCTTTCAACTTGCTGCTGATTTGCAGAATTACTTCATTAGCCATAAAACGAACAGAAACTTATTGGGTTGAATAAACAAAGTAAACCTAACCATTTTAAAAACCTAAACCACCTTATAAATACTTGTCTACCGACACATTGTAGCTAAATACTAAGCATAACGTGACTTTATCCCCGAGTTCATAAATAGCAACAGGTAGTTCCTTTCGACTAAACTCTCCTACACATTCATCCTGTTTACTACAAGTTTGTAATATCCTGAAACGTTTGCCTTTGCTCTTGCGTATTGTTAAACAGGTCTCACAATTACCACCAAACTCCCCCATCAGAATTTGCTCCATCTTTCCCTGTTTTTTTAACCATTTTCAACTAAAACAGTGTTATGAGCAGTATCTCAAAATTTGCAATCGCGGGATTGGTGGCTTTCAGCGTGTTGGCAGTAAGTTGCAAACAAAACGATCTCGACCCTCAAAACTCCACTACTACCCCCACAACCGCTACCGCCGATATTCGTGACTCGTTGTGGTCGTACATGCAGAATGTGTATTTGTGGTACGATAAATTACCTGCTACTTTTAATGCCCGTAGTTACAGCGACCCCGAAAGCGAAATGGACGCTTTGCGTGCTTATCAAACCTTAGACCGATGGTCTTTTGTCGAAAAAGCAACGACCTTCAACAGTTATTTTTCAGATGGTGAAACCAGTGATTTTGGATTTTGGATCAAATACGATTCCAATAACGACCTGCGCGTTCGTTACGTGTATGCACAATCGCCCGCCGGCAAGGCAGGAGTAGAACGCGGCTGGAAATTGAGTGCCATCAATGGGCAAGCCATTGCGTCGCTTTCTGACGACGCCATCATCAGTGCCTTTTACGATGCCACTTCTACCACTTTTGGATTTCAGAAAGCAGACGGAAGCTCCGTAGCCGTTCCTCTCACTACTACCACTTATACGCTTAATACGGTACTGTTCAACAAAACATACGACGTAGCAGGAAAAAAGGTGGGTTATTTGGTATTCAACAGTTTTACGGGAACCCCTTCTCAAAATGAGCTAAAAGCAGTCCTGAGTAATTTTGAAACCGCAGGTGTCAACGAACTTATTGTGGATTTGCGCTACAATGGTGGCGGCGATGTAGACACACAGGTGATGCTTGCCAATGCCTTGGCTCCTACGAGCGTGACTCGTTCATCGGTCATGTTCAGTTACCAACACAATAACAAATTATCTTCTTGGGATGAAACCATTAACTTTTCAAAAACGGGTTAGCTCAACTTATCTCGCATTTTCTTTATCACCACCTCCTCCTCCGCTTCGGCTTCTGAGTTGTTGATCAATAACCTGAAACCCTATCTTGATGTCAAACTTATTGGGAAAGCTACGCACGGCAAACCGGTTGGAATGTACGGCTTTGAGGTGATGGATTACGTAATTGCCCCAATTGCCTTCAAAACTGTCAACGCCAAAAATGTAGGGGATTATTACAGCGGTTTGGCCGTAGATGCTTCCGTTGCCGACGGGCTTGATAAAAACTGGGGAGACCCACTTGAAAATTGTTTGGCCGCCGCTTTGGGCTATATACAAACGGGAAGCTTCAACGTCATCACCAACGGACGCCTCTCTGCCGAACAAGAGTTGGCCAACAAACCTTTGGATAACAAAATTGTGCGTGAATTGATAGTGAAGGCCCCTTCCATTAAGTAAGATTACGCTCATTTCTCCCCTTTTTAACAACGAACAGGGGAGAATGAGCGTAATAAAATTAGAAACAACCATCTCTGCCACTAATCTCAAGAAAAGGTATGGAGTATGAGATTACAAATCCTTATTCGGACGAGTTAGTAAATTTTCTATAAATTTGAATTTCAGGACAAAAGGAACATTTTACTCCTACAATCACCCAAAATACGTTTGATTTTCAGGACAAAAACCAATTACTCCCATTTTTTTCCACCCATGCCCAGGGATTTATCGGCAAATTTGGTGGTCGCGAAGAGGGAATTTATACAGTCAGGAATCCTGAGAGAAACGGTGTTTTTATATTTGTTATTGAAGGGGCATTTGAAGTCCAAAACCGCCTGCTTCACCCGCGTGACGGACTATCGTTGACCCATGTGACTGAAGTTGAATTTGAGGCCTTGTCCAATGATGCTATTCTTTTAGTGCTCGAAGTTTAATTGAATCTTATTGAAACAATAAGGCCATATAAGCTTAAATTTCCTTCTATGCCTTATATGGTTTAACAACTATTTTCGTTTAAGAATTGCTTACAAAATCCTAAAAATGGCCGCTTTAGCAATCCGAAACAAACAAAGTAAAATTGTTACCATCTCTGCCAAACTTATCTTCTACGGCACCCAAGCTACTAAAGAGTTAGCACAAAAAATCGTTGCTGAAATTCGTGACATGTACCACGAACCCAAGGCATCTGTCAACCTTGACAAAGAAGTTTATAATGTTCATATGAGAATTGATTATGAAGTCGTTAGCTTTAATGAAGTCATTGAATTAGCTTTCAAAAATACCAACTTTCGCTACAATTTCATTCGTCTCGAAGCGCAAAACCACGTCACTCGCTCCTTTATGGGTTTTGGTTTAGGCGACAACGTGGGTCATTGGATTACCACTGACAACCTTGGTGAATCTACCACCGCCGCCCACGAATTTGGCCACGCTTTAGGATTGGATCATCCCAACTTAATTGATTTTCGTGGTCTTGGTAATCCGGGCATTATGGCTCCTCGCGGTACGATTGTAGATGCACACTTACAATGGAATCCGGCCGTGGCCGTCGGTGAGTATGGAGGCACGCTCAAACCCTTCCATCGTCGCGTTCAGGCCTACGAAATTGAAGCCATTTTTGAAGGTTTGGTATTTGACAACAACGGCTATGCTGAAATCGGGCATTTGAGTAATCTATTGTTTACGGAAAATGGAGATGTTTTGAATGTGATTTTTTAAAACTACTTTGTACCGTTAAGGAACTTCAATTTTTATTCATTAAAAATAAAAACTCTCCTCCCTGCGTTTTTCAAAAGGTACAACTCGTACAATATCCACTTAAATAACAGCCTTTTGAAACACACTTTACTCTTCTTCATTCTTTTCCTGTTGCCCTTGTTCTCTTTTTCCCAAGAGTATTACACGCTGCGTGGCTATGTGTATTCAGAAAACAATGAGCCTTTAGCGGGCGCTTCGATTCGTGTGGTGAACAGCAATACCGGCACGGTAACCAATGCACAAGGCAAATACGAAATTAAACTCTTGGAAGGTCTGAATCGGATTTCGGTTTCTTCAATGGCGTATCAAACCGAAGTATTCGAGGTGATTGCTGAAAAAGATTTGGTAAAAAATGTTTTTCTGAAAATTGACCATAAACAGTTGGACGAAGTCGTAGTAAAAGTCAAAAAGAAAGATGAATCGTATGAGGTCATTAAAAAAGTGCTTGAGAACAAAGAGGCCATTTTAAATCAATACCAAAACTACAGAGCCAAGGCGTACATAAAAAGTGTAGAGGAAGTTGAAAAGAAAATTGTAAAAAAGAAAGAAGAAGATGTACCGCCTAATCCGGGCGAACAACTTAAACTAAGTGAAAAGCCACTGGCCTTAAAAGACAGTCTTCCTAATCTCAATATTTTTGAATGCCAACTCATCAGGCACCAAAGCAATACCGGACAGCAAAAAGAAGAAAGGGAAGCGGTGAAGAAGATTGGTGACCAGAGCACGCTTTTTTTCAAATCAGTCACTGACGGAGAGTTCAATTTTTACCAAAACCATCAAAAAATAGCCAAAATAGGCGATAATGAAATCACTTCCCTCCTGAGTGACCTTACCTTTTTGAGTTATAAATTTCAGCTGATTAAGTATTATTTTGTCGGTCAGGATAAGATTTTCCAAATCAAGGTAACTCCCAGAGCATTGGGAAATGCACTATATGAAGGCACGATAGAGGTTTTGGAGGATAAATGGGTGCTGCGAAGTGTAGATTTAAAATTAACCAAAAGAGGACTACTCCGTTATGACGAATTTGGAGTAAAGCAGGAATTTGAAAATATTCAGAACCGTTGGGTTGCTTCAAAAATCACCTACACCTGGAAAGTAAAAGAAGGAGGAACGAAAAAATCGGGGAAGACGGAAGTCATTCATTCCAACTATGAATTTGACCTAAATTTACCCAAACGTTTTTTTGGGGATGAAATAGGCGTTACTACCGACAATGCCTACAAAAGAGATTCTACCTTTTGGGAGAAAATCAGGCCTCATCCCCTTACCAAAGACGAGCAACGAGTAATCAAAGAAAAAGAACGACTTGAAATTTTACATAATTCAAAAGCCTATTTAGATTCTATCGACAAGGTCTACAACAAAATCACCCTCCCGAAAATCTTGTACTTAGGTATGGGACATATCAATCGTGAGAAGAAAAACAATTGGTATTTTGACCCGATTTTAGGTCTTTTTGATCCTTTAGCCATTGGCGGTTGGCGAATCCGATACGGTTTGGGGTACTACAAGCGACAGGAAAATCGGAAACAGGTATGGGTTAATACGAATTTCACGTATGGTTTTAAAAATGAAGACCTAAGAGGGAGTATTCTCCTTAATTATTTTTACAATCCCCTAAAAGTATCAAGCATCAACATCTCGGTTGGTTCCGCATTCAACATCATTAATGGAGCAGCTACCTTACGGGATATCATCAAGAGAAGTAATTTTTATCAAAATAAGTTTGTGGAGATTCGTCACCGTACCGAGCTCTTCAATGGGTTTTATCTCAATACACAAGCTTACTATGAACTTAGGAGCGATTTGGCAGATTTCAAATTTGGGGGATTGGGAGATAAAGTGTTCAGTAATAATACGCCTCAGGTTTTTCCTACAAGTCATGTGTATAAAACCGGCATCGGCATCGAATACACCCCTCGACAGCTCTATTTGAGAGAACCCAACGAGAAAGTGATTTTAGGCTCAAAATATCCTACCTTCAGTCTTAATTTGGACAGAGCATGGCCGGTAACAGGTCAAAACAACAATGTATTTACCCATCTGTCAGCCTCAGTTCGACAAACCTTTAACGTAGGCATTATTGGCACGTCAGAGTACCGTATCAACGTTGGTAAATTTCTGGATACCACCAGTTTAGCCGTCATGGATTACAAGTACATGCGCGGCGGCGACAGCTATTTTTTCTCCCCGGCCATGTTCAGTTATCAATTGATTCCCAAAACGTTCCCAGTTTTCAATTGGCATTTTGAGTCATATTATGTGCATCAATTCAATGGTTTTTTTACGAGTAAAATCCCGTTACTCAACAAAACAAAAATCAGAGAAGTGGCAGGTGGCGGGTTTTTATACGTTCCCGAACGAAAATACCAATATTCAGAAGTCTTTTTTGGATTAAACAGAGTGTTCAAAATAGGCAGAGAGAGAATTCGACTCGGTGCCTATTATGTCATTGGTCAATCCAATGATTTTGGCGTCAGAAATGGCTTCAAATTTTCTTTAGAGCCTTACAATCAGAGTAAGAATACGTGGAGTTTTTGAGTAAGATTAACTCTGCATTACACTCAGCTTCCGATAAAAGCCTTTTTCATCATCAAGCAATTCATCGTGCGTGCCGCGTTCGATGATTTTTCCGCCGCCCAATACCAAAATTTCGTCGGCATGTTGAATGGTGCTGAGGCGGTGAGCAATAACGAGAGTCGTCCGGTTTTTCATTAAATTGGTCAACGCTTCCTGTACCAATTTTTCCGATTCTGTATCCAATGCCGAAGTCGCTTCGTCCAAAATCAATATCGGTGGGTTTTTCAAAATCGCCCGGGCGATGCTCAGGCGTTGACGCTGCCCACCCGATAACTTCGTTCCACGGTCACCTATAATGGTTTGATAGCTATCGTATTGTTCAATGATAAAGTCGTGGGCATTGGCAATTTTGGCCGCCGCCATTACCTGCTCTTCCGTAGCATCCGTACCAAAAGCGATGTTGTTGAAAATGGTATCATTGAATAAAATCGACTCCTTACCTCTATTTGCTTGCTCATGTTTCTGGATTCTCGCCCTTAAAATCCTATAATGAGGATATTTTTTTAAAAAATACAGAAAATGTTTGGAAAGTTACTTTTTTTCATATGGGTTAAAGGCACTTAAAACTGGCCTATAAAGGCAAAAGTAGGTCAAAAAGGTTGTAGTGACTATTTTTGTGAATGAAATGGAAAGAAACCTTTAAAGAAGTGCCTGATTTTAGACGAGA
>NZ_JAIXST010000081.1 GCF_027484545.1 Runella sp.
TCACTGTCTTTTCGATTACTTGGCCTGTTGCATCCTCAATTTTTATGGTTGCTTTTAGCATGATTTTGTAGTTTAGTCCAAATTTAACTATTTGCCACCTTTATTTACAGAATGTAAAATTATGAAAACTGAAGTAGTTGCCCTCTCTCCCAACATCGTTTGGGGAAATCGAATCGCCTTGTTTGTCGTTTTATTCTGGTTTGGTTTTTTGAAAGTCATTGGCATGTCTCCCGCCGAAGCCATCGTGACGCAATTGCATCATAAAACCATTGAGTTTTTTATTTCGATCGAAAATTTTTTACCGCTATTGGGAATCACCGAATGTACCATTGGCATTTTGTGGCTCTTCCCCAAAGCGACCAAGCCTGCCTTCTTTCTGTTTTGTCTGCAAATGTTCACAACGTTTTTTCCGCTGATACTCATGCCCAATGAGACGTGGAAATCTACGCTTGCGTTGAGTTTGTCGGGACAATACATTATCAAAAATGTGGTTTTGATTGCTTCCGCGTATACCGTTTTCATAACTTATAGTACCTTGCCTGAAACTGAAGTCAACCCATGAGAAAGCTTTTTTACATCGGAATTGTCGGCCTGCTTTTATTTGAGATTGCCAACGTCTATTTCATCATGCCTATGCCTGGAAGTCAGCGCATGAACAGCATTGATGCGGCCTACTTTTTTCATACGTGGCGATGGGCGATTCGCAGCCTATTTGGAATTTTGATTGCTTTGGGAGCTTTCGCTGCTTTTCGAGGAAAAAAATGGTCGCCTTACGTGGCGGGTCTGTGCCTGTTGGCCGTGGCAGGAGTAACGTATGCCGCCAATTTTGAAATGGCCGCCGATACCATGTTTTACCAACCTTCGGTTTTGACCCTCAAAAATGCTGCTGAAAACAAGGTAGGCAAAGAACGTTTAGTGATTGGCGTGGAGGTCAACGGTCAAACGCGGGCGTATCCGATTCAGTACATTGGCTATCATCATCAGGTGCGCGATACGCTGGGTGGAAAGCCCATTATTGTGACTTATTGCACTGTTTGTCGCACGGGGCGGGTATTTGAACCTCTTGTAAATAACCAAGTTGAAACGTTTCGCCTCGTCGGGATGGATCATTTTAATGCGATGTTTGAAGACAAAACCACCGGAAGTTGGTGGCGGCAAGCCAATGGGGAGGCGATTGTAGGAAAGCTGAAAGGGCAAACTTTACCCGAACTGGATATTACCCAAATTTCGCTTGAAAAATGGCTGGCATTGCATCCCAATAGCTTGGTGATGCAGCCTGATGTGAAGTTTCAGGAAGAATACGATTCGTTGAGTAACTATGAATCTGGAAAACGGAAAGGAAAACTTACCAAGCGTGATTCGTCCTCATGGAAGGATAAATCGTGGGTGGTGGGCGTGGAAGTGAGCGGCGGTGTAAAAGCCTATGATTGGAACCAACTGCAAAAGAAACGAATCATCAACGATATGATCGGCTATTTACCCATTTCGGTCGTGTTGGCTTCCGATAATAAAAGCTTTGTAGCCCTACGCCGTGCAACGCCCGGACAGAAGTTGGTTGTAAAGAATGATTCCCTGTACGATAACGGAGGAAGGGTCTATAACCTGCTCGGGAAGTCACAAAAATCCGGAATTCCTGATTTAGCAAAAGAGAATGCCTATCAGGAATATTGGCACAGTTGGCAAACCTTTCACCCCACAACAAAACAGTATAGGTAGTTTTTGGAACGGTATTTGATAAAAATTGATTAATATGCTATTTATCAGTACTTTATAGTAAGATGTGACTTATGAAATACATTTCTGCTCTCTTTGTTATACTATTTTTTGGAAAACATTTATTTGCTCAAAAAGTAAAATCTGATACCACTCAACATCTCAACGAGGTGGAAGTGATCGGTACGCGTGAAAGAATCCAAATCGAGCGTTTACCCGATGTTCACGGAACGTATTTGACGGCTGGGAAAAAGAATGAAGTCATTCAATTGAGCGGCGTAAATGCCAACATTGCGGAGCGTACTCCACGCCAGATTTTTGCCAAAATTCCGGGCATTTTTGTCTATGACATGGATGGCTCCGGCAATCAAATCAACGTTTCAACGCGCGGCCTTGACCCGCACCGAAGTTGGGAATTTAACCTGCGCTACAACGGCGTGATTGGGAATACCGATATGTACGGCTATCCCGCCAGTCATTACAATCCGCCCGCCGAGTCGTTTGAGCGCGTGGAAATTGTAAGGGGAACAGGTTCATTACAGTACGGAGCGCAGTTTGGCGGCATGATTAACTACGTGAGCAAACAGGCCGATACTACCAAACGGTTCAGTTTTGAAAGCATCAACTCAGCAGGCTCGTATGGTTTGTTGAGTTCATACAATGCCATCGGTGGACGCGTAGGGAAAATGACCTATTACGCTTATTATCACCGCCGTAATTCAAGCGGATACCGCCAAAACAGCCGTTCGGAATCAGAATCACAATTTGTTCGTTTGCAGTATGACTTTACCTCTAAACTTTCGCTGAAGGCTGAGGTGGGACATACCGATTACGTGTATCAAATTCCTGTGCCACTTACTGACAGTATGTTTTATGCAAATCCTCGCATGTCAACCCGCTCTCGGAACTACTATGAACCGGACATTTACCTGCCTTCGCTTACGCTTAATTGGGAAATTACGCCCCGAACCCAACTTAAATGGACCAATTCCATGGTGTTGGGCTTTCGGAACAGCGTCATGATTGATGCCTTTGCTACCGTGAAAGATGCCATGGAAACGGCGACCGGTCAGTACAAAAACCGTCAGGTAGACATTGATAAATTCAACAGTTTTACCTCAGAACTGCGTCTATTGCACTATTATCAATTGGGTGCTATGAGCAATGTGCTCGTAGGAGGAATTCAAGTGATGAACAACGACCTCAACCGCAGGCAACTGGGCAAAGGTACTGTCGGCAGTGATTATGATTTGACGTTGCTGGTACCCAACGATTGGGGTCGTGATATCCATTTCAAAACCAAAAATGTGGCATTGTTTGTTGAAAACTTACTGTATATCACGCCAAAACTGTCGGTGTCACCTGGCTTCCGTTTGGAAAGTGGTAAAACGGACTTCTCAGGCTCTATTCGTTATCTGAAACCCGAAGTGGTTCCCAACAGTATCCCGCACCGTTTTCCCTTGTTTGGAATGAGTGTTCAATACCAAATTGATAAAGAAAATCGCCTGTACGGTGGATTCTCTCAAGCTTATCGCCCCGTAATTTTGAAGGATATTATTCCTGCTTCGGTGCTCGAACGTGCCGACAAAAATCTCAAAGATGCCTACGGCTACAATGCTGAAATCGGACTGAGCGGTCGCAAAGGAAGATTGCACTACGACTTGAGCGCTTTCCTGTTGCAGTACAACAATCGTTTGGGTAGTCTGATTTTGAATAACCCCGACGGAACCTCCTACATTTTTCGTACAAACATTGGTGACAGTCGGACCAAAGGTTTGGAAATGTATGTGGAGTATGAATTTATAAGAAGCAATAAAACACGCCTTTCCGCCTTCACTTCTACGGCCTATATGGATGCCCGTTATGTAAACGGCAAAGTAAGTAATGGCAAAGAAAATCAATCCATTGAAGGTAACAAAGTAGAATCGGTTCCTGAATGGACGAGTCGGAATGGGATAGAATTTAACCATCGTTGGGTGAGTGCTACGTTGTTGGCAAGTTACGTCAGCGCATCGTTTGCCGACGCTTTCAACACCGTTTTGCCAACCGCCAACGGAGCCAAAGGCATTGTTCCGAGTTATACCTTAGTGGATTTAAATACGACTTTTCATCTGACAAATCGCTATACCATTCGATTTGGAATCAATAACATGCTCAATAAGAGCTATTTCACAAAACGACCTACCTTTTATCCCGGCCCAGGCATTTGGCCATCGGACGGGCGCAGTGTCGTCATGACTGTGGGAGTAAAACTGTAGGGATTTATTGAAGAAATGTTGAAAAATGGTATCTGAATCAGGCACCATTTTTTTTATAAAAGCGAGCTAAAATTTGAAAATTGGCATAATAATTGGGATGTAAAGAAATGACAGTAAGATATACTTTTTGGCTCGCACAGCCAATCAGTATCACAAGTTTAATCATTTCTTTAAGCCTACTTTTATGAAAAAGTTTTTATGTTTTATAGTTAGCCTTGTATTTATCGCGGGCTGTACAAACACCGACGTAGAACCCACCAAAACCAACAATGTTTCCAATTACTCCGCTGATTTTTTGCGTGAATGGTTAAAACTCGAATGTCGGGTGGTGAAAGAAACGCCGGGCTTTTTGCCTCCGCAAGCGTCACGTGCATTTGGATACGTAGGTATTACTGCCTACGAAGCAGTGTATAGCGGTATTCCCAATGCCAAGCCATTGGCGGGACAAATCAACCGATTGGCGGTGACAAGTATGCCAGTTCCACTGACCCAAAACATTAATTATCATTGGGGAATTGTGGTCAACGCCGCCGTAGCCGATATGATGCGTTTTATGTTTGACAAAAACCTAACGCCTGCTAATCTTCAAAAAATCAACGACTTAGAAGCGCAATATTTGGCCGAATTCAGTGCCACATTGAATAAAGTCACGGGAAAAACGCTGACGGATGAGTCTGTCAAACACGGCAAAGCGGTAGCACAGGCTATTTATAATTATTCAAAAACTGACGGGGGGCATGATTCTTATCTGAATCCTTTTTCAAGACCTTTTACTCCCGTAACGGGCATCGACAAATGGGTACCGACCGATGCTAAAAACGCTACACCTTTGAGTCCGTTTTGGTCCAAATGTCGTCCAATTTTGGCTTCAAATATGGACTATGCAACGCCTCCCAAACCTATGGCTTTCTCTTTGGATAAACAATCTGACTTTTATAAACAGGCTACGCAGGTATATAACCAAGTCAAAAATAATACCGCAGACCAAGTGGAAATTGCTAAGTTTTGGGCAGATGATCCGTTTGCAACCTGTACTCCTACGGGACACACCTTCAATATCATGACGCAATTGTTGGAAGAAACCAACGCTACGCTTGAAAAAGCGGTGGTAGGTTATGCGATGCTGGGCGTGGGCGAGATAGATGCTTTTATTGCCTGTTGGAAAGCCAAATACGATTATTCGCTTATCCGCCCGGTGTCTTATATTCAGAAATACATTGATCCTAACTTCAAGACAGTGATTGGAACACCTGCTTTCCCGGCCTATACCTCAGGCCACGCCACTGAAGTGGGAGTAGGTGAAAAGATTTTTACCAGACTTTTTACCAAAGGAGATGGAGTGTATTCATTGACGGATCGTTCGCAGGTGCAGCACGGATTTGCTACCCGCAAATTCAGCAGCTTCTCGGAAATGGCGAAGGAATGCGCTAATTCTCGCCTTTATGGTGGAATTCACTACGAAATGGACAACCAAAACGGTTTGTTGATGGGACGTGGTATCGGAGAAAATGTGGTAAAAAGTATCAATTGGCCAACGGATATTAAGTAGTTTACAGTCCATAGTTTACAGTAAAATTTAGGAGGATGAAAGTTAACATCTTTATTTGGGCAATCGTAGGTGGTTTATCTGTGTTGGGATGTCAAAAAAACAACCAAGAGCAACTGGATAAAGACGCCAAATTGATGGCGACGCTTGAATGTGAAGCTCGCCAATTGAAGGAGGAACGTTTTAAAATAGCCAATGACATTCGTTTCATGGAAGACTCGCTGATGAAGTATCATATATCGCTGACACCTTCTCAAAGTCAGCACATTGATTCTATCAAAACAGTGTTGACAATGCGTACGGGAAAATTGGCTGATAAAATCACGAGGACAATGGACAGTTTGTTTGTTGCCAATTACCAAACCCCCGAGCAACGCCAAACGTTTGACGCAGCTACTGAAAAAATGCTTCAGGAAGTTTGTAAATAAGCCGATGAATGGCAATTTCGAGGTTTAATCGACGTTAATAAGTCATTTTTAGAGGAATTATTAACTATTTTGAGCCGTTGGTTGTGCGGACACAACCAACTCTTACAAACCATTCAAACATGAGAAAAATTAGTTTATTAGCAGCTTTTGTGTTAGCGATCGTCGTTTTCAATCGCTGTGCAGTCACCAAACAAATTTCAGAAGCCAAGACGTTAGGCGATTGTAAATACAACATTGCTTCGGCTGATAAAATTACCTTGGCAGGGATTGACGTTCAGCAGTTCAAAAACATGCAGGATTTTGATTTGTCCAAATCGCCTCGTTTAGCGTTGGCGCTGTTGAGCAAAGACGTACCGCTTAATGTTCGTTTGAATCTGGATGTGACCAATCCAACGAAGCAATTGGCAGGTATCAATCAGTTTGAATACAAAGTATTGCTAGCTGAAAATGAAATCTTTACGGGTTTTTGGGACCAACGCATTGACGTGCAACCCAACGGAGGAACCACCCGCGTTCCGATGCAGTTGACAACGAACGCTTACCGCTTGCTTACCGATGCCAAAACGCGTGATTCGTTTGTAGCGATGATTGAAAACCTGTCGGGAAAAGCAAATACGCAACCTACAAAATTGGTGATTAAACTAAAGCCAACATTAGGTATCGGCAATTCGCAAGTCAATTATCCGGGGTATATTACGATTGAAAAAGAAGTAACGGCCAAAATGCTGGCGGGAGAATAGTTTTTTAATTCAGATAACAAGGGCGCAAAGAGAAATCAACTCTTTGCGCCCTTGATTGTTTTACGCCACCTTCGCCTGAAGCTTTTGTTTAAAAAAGTAAGAAACACCCAGAATACCCAAAATCACGATGGGCATAATGAAAGGCGTACCCGTAGCAATGTGTGTCCAAGCAGCACCAACTAGGGTAAATGCAAATCCGGCATACGCCAATTCTTTCAGTTTGTCGAACCAAGGGTTCAGCAAGGCAATAGAGCCTGCCAATTTAAAAATACCCAGCATCGTGACGAAATAAACAGGGAACCCTATCTTCTGAAAGCTTTGCATTAAATCGGGCGCTTTCGTTAGGTACATGTAGCTGCTGAATAAAAACAGGAGGGCAATCAAGCCCGTCGTAATCCAATAAATGATTTTGTCGCGTTTCATTTTGTGGGAAATTGAGTTGTGTATTGAGCGACAAAGGTCAGTACTTTTGCTATACAAATGTAAGCATTATATTAAAGTATAGCGCTATACTTTGATATAGTGGTCTTTAGAACTACGTAAACAACTGATGATGCGCACACCATTTTTGAATCATTCCCATAAAGCGTTTGAAGTAATCTTCGCTGATGAACAGGTTGCCCCAATCATCAAATCGTTGACATTGAACACCAAGGTAGAAAAACCAAATACTAACGGCTAAGTAGGGTAAAATGTGTTTTTCTTCGTTGGAAATTGGGGTGATGCTTTCGTATCCTTCAAAAAAACGTTCCAGTTTGCGTTGGTATTCGTTGGCGTCAAATTCGGTGTTGAATAACTGCACGTTGAAATAGGCTAAATCAAGGGCTTGCCAGCCGTTTCCGCAAAAATCAAAGTCGAAAAGTGTGACGTCTCCATGAGGGGAGATGTGCATATTGTCAAACCAAATGTCCAAATGAACCGCGCCCTGTCGAACGCTTGGTGAATTAATTTGCTTCAGTTTTTCAACCAATTTTTCAGTCGTTGATTCCACAAAAACCATGGTTTCTGAATGGGTCGCAAAAAACGTTTTGGCTCGTTGAAGCGGTGAGAGCAGTAACGTTTCAGCGTTGTAATTGACTCGCTCCAAAGTTAAATCCTGCGTAGCTTGGTGAAAGCGGGCCATGGCTACTCCGATGTTATAGCTCGCTTCTGCCGTGAAACTTCTTATCTTTTCGCCTTCGGCAAACGAAAACAGAACCCCAAATCGCAGGCCTTCGGGGGCCATAATTTCCTGAATAAAATTGCCCGTTGCATCAGCAATAGGGTAGGAGACGGGCACTCCGTTTTTGTGTAAAAGGTTGAGAAGTCGAATTTCTTCTTCAATCTCGGTTTTGGTGCGCCAATTGTAGCTGTAAAGTCTGAAAATCTGTTTGTTGATTCCATCATTCAAAAGATACGAATGATTGATGCCGGTTTTGAGAATACGGCAATGAACAGCATCTCCAAGTTGGTATTTTTCAGCCAAAAATACACCTAAATGCGAAGCCAAGAGCCTCGAATCATACACAGGAAAAGGATTCATACAACCGAAGTTTGGAGTGGTTTAAAAAGAAGAAACGTGAAGTTTGCGTCGTAAACGGGGCGCAAAGATGCACTATTTTTCTATTATTTTGGTCTCATTAATGCCTGATTTCCTGTTTCTTTGCAATCAAAAAAATCTCTTACAGCTATGTTACAAAACGATTTAGCATCCTTTGACGCCATTCTCCAACAAGTTCTTCAACAGGGTATTGATTTCCTTAAAACCATTGACCAACGCCCCACGTCTGCGCCTCATACTGTGTCCTTAGTGGCCGAATTGGAGAAGGAAGGGCAAGGGACATTAGCGGTTTTAGCAGAATTTAACCAACGCTTTGATCCGCTCATTGTCGCTTCTTCTGGACCGCGCTCTTGGGGGTTTGTGACGGGTGGCGCTACGCCCGCATCCATAGCGGGGGATTGGCTGGCCGGAGTATATGACCAAAATCCGCAAAGCATTCAGGGACAGGGAGATTTATCAGCCTTGATTGAAGTGGAGACCATTCAATTGTTGCTGTCACTTTTTGACTTGCCCGATACACTCACCGGTGGTTTTGTGACGGGTGCTACGATGTCCAATTTTACGACTTTGGCCGTAGCGCGTCAGTGGGCGGGCCAACAACAAGGGCGTGATATTGCCAAAGAAGGCGTTGGAAGTGGCGTAAAAGTACTGAGTGCTACGCCGCATTCATCAGCTGTAAAATCATTATCTATGCTCGGCTTGGGAAGTCAGAATTTTATCAAAGTTAATGCCCTGTCCGGAAATAGAGAAGCAATTAATGTAACGGATTTGGAAGAAAAAATACAGTCACTTAATAGCGAGCCTTTTATTCTGATTTCGAGTGGCGGAACGGTCAATACCGTTGATTTTGACGATTTGGAAGCCATTTCTCATCTCAAAAAACGCTATAATTTCTGGTGGCACATCGACGCTGCCTTTGGTGGTTTTGCGGCCTGTTCACCACACTATAAACACTTGCTCAAAGGTTGGGAAGGCGCTGACAGCATCACTATTGATTGCCACAAATGGTTAAATGTGCCCTACGAAAGTGCGTTTTTTCTCGTGAAAAAAGAACACAGCATTTTGCAGGTGGAAACTTTCCAAAACTCCAATGCACCGTACCTCGGCAATCCGCTTGAAAACTTCAGTTACCTCAACTTTTTACCTGAAAACTCACGCCGGTTACGGGCTTTACCTGCCTGGTTTTCGTTAAAAGCTTATGGTAAAAAGGGCTACCGGGAAATTGTAGAAAACAGCATCCGCATGGCGCAGTTATTGGATGCTTTTATAAAGGAAAGCGATGATTTTGAATTGCTTGCGCCGACGCGCTTGAACAATGTGTGTTTTACGCTGAAAGGCGAAGAAAATCAGGACAAAGTACATTCCTTTCTGATTCAACTGAACCAACGCGGCAAGGTATTTATGACCCCAACGGTGTACAATGGTAAAAAGGGTATTCGGGCAGCGTTTGTCAACTGGCGCACCGGCGAAAAAGACGTTGAAGTCGCCATTGCGGAAATGAAGTCGGTTTTGGCTCCTTCGGCTTAAGTTTTTATTGTTACCATGTAAGACATATAAGTTTATATAAGGCTGAAAAACAAGTTCTTATATTTTCTTATATGTCTTATCGGGGCCCGCACGGGCGGCCCCGGCTCGTGCGGGCCCCGCGATGGTTTGAAAAAAATATAACTTATTGCTTTTTCTTCTTTGGCTTCGGCTTAGCCTTTTTCAACTCTTCATCATCTTCTGCCCGGCGTTTTTGCATGGTTTCGGTGCGGTCCAGTTCTTCCGATTCGGCAAAGGCTTTCCAGTCAAATTTCTCGTCGAAAGGGTCGAGCGCTTTTTGCGGGTCAAACAAACGTTTATCAATCGCCACGGCATTGAAAGGGCTGTAATCGGGCGTATTGGTAAACAGGTCGCTTAGATTCGTAGCACTTGCGTCGTACTGATTCAGATAAGGCATTCCGAGAATATTCCAGAAGGTTTTGAAAACGCTGCCAAAGCTGTAATGCTCGTGCCCCACGTAATTTTTCTTCATCCACGGTGAGATAACCAACAGAGGGCTGCGGTGAGCGTCAATGTGGTCCACGCCGCCTTGGGGGTCGTCCTCCAACACTACGATGAGCATTTTTTTCCAGTAAGGCGTGTGGCTTAAAAACTCCACCACGCGTCCGAGAGCCAAGTCATTGTCGGCCATGTAACTTTGGGTAAACGGGAATCCCGCTTTGGCCCGTTCGCGGGTACCGTGGTCATTGGGCAGCATGAGCGTCAGCATAGACGGTAATTTTCCATTAGGTCCTCCCCATTTTTCCTTAAATTCTTTCATGAATACATCGGCCCTAAACTGGTCTGGAATGGCCATGTTGTAGGTCGGGAAGGTCTTGGACGAGCGGTCATAGAGCGGCGCGGGCAAAGGATAATTGATGGTGTACAGCTCGCCGATGTATTTCATGGTGCTGTCTGAATAAGCCGCGGCCATTTCTACCCCAAACCCAAAGTTATAAAAGTCTTTTTTGTGTCTTTCCAAATGTTCCCAAATGGAGCCAGCTTCGTTGTAATCTTCGGGGTAAATGCTGCCTGCGGAGCCGTAAAAAGACCAGTTGCCAGGGGCTTTAGAGGTGTCAATCAAATCGCGTTTGCCACCGTAAGCAGCCGCGGTACCCGTTTCCACCCATTCGTTGGGATACACGCCCACCATCCAGCGGTGGCCGTCGGCCGAGACATCGGCATCGCAGTAAAAATTGTCGGACATGGCAAAGCGTTTCGCCAACGCGGAATGATTGGGCATCACATCCACATTTTCCAACGTTTGAGTTTTGTTGCGATTGGAGAACGTCGCTTTCAGGCCATAGCGGGACAACAAAGCCTCGCCTTTGCCGTTGGTATTTTGGCCGAATACCTCATCGTAGGTGCGGTTTTCTTTGGAGATAAACACAATGTGCTCAATGTTGGAAAGTGCATTTTTAGCGGTTGACTTTTGCTCAAACTTAAAATTGTTGGTAATCACTTTTCGCGTCAACGCGGCCAGTTGTCCGTCGGCGGGAATGTCAATGACCGATACCGTTCCTTTCATCAAACTGCCTACATAGCTTCCTTCGGGGCCTAGTTTGAAATTAGGCCCGCCGTTGGGGCCGCTTCCGAAACCTTTAGCATTGGTAACAATCAGCTGTCGCCCGTCGGGCGATACTTTCAGTTTGGACGGGAACCAACCCGTGGGAATATGCCCCAGCACTTTCATGCTCGGAATGTCAATCACAGCTACGGCATTGATGCCCGCTTCCGCCACGTACAGGCGCTTCTGGTCGGGCGAGGTAGCCACGCCGAAAGGAATCAGTCCGCGCAGTTTTCCCAAACGCGGGTCGGGCTGTAAAGGAATGGTATAAATCACCGTATCTTTTTGAATATCAATGACCGATACACAGTCGTTGTTGCCATTACTGACAAAAACATACGTATCGGTAGCGGCGACCGAGTTGGGACTACTGCCGCCGACGGCGGGAAAGTCTTCAATCATCTGGCCAACCAAAAAGCCCGTTTTGGTTTTGTTTTTTACCTTCCAACTCGTTCCGTTAGGCGCATAACTCCAGACCGAAAATGCCTCAGGTGCGTTGGGACTTCCCAGTGCGGGAATTCCTTTCGCGGCGTTGCCCTCTTCCATTTCTTTACTGCCGTATTTGGTGGCAGGCCATGGATGGGCGGTTGACTTGAGGTTTTTCGGGTCTAAATCAGTAAAAGGTTTGTACTCAAACACGCCCACGTTGGCTACGTAAATGCGCTGCTCATCGGGCGAAAAACTGATACCGAACGGGTAGCGGCCCGTAGGTACATTTTCCACTACGCGCATGGTTTCGGTATTAACCACCACCATTCGGAAGCCAATTTGGTCAACCACGTACAGGCGTTTTCCATCCTTGGAAAGAATCAGATCGCCGAGATAACCGTGCTCATAGTTCTTAGCGGCGCAGTTGATGACGGCTTTGCGTTTTCCCGTGTTCAGGTCAAACAGAAAGAGTTTGTTGGTTTGCCCACCGGCTACGTACAGCGTTTGGTTGTCGGGGCTGATGGCTAATCCCATAAAGCACGCTTCCAGAATCCCGTCGTCGGTTTTGGCCCCTTCCGGGACTTGAATGATGGTCGGATTTCCGCTCAGAATGTTTTTGATGATGGTAATCGAAAACGGGTTGATACCCGAATTGGCCGTCACGGCGATGTTTCCGTCTTTGCTCAAGACAAGGCCATACGGGTGCGGAGCGGTCATGATTTGTTTACCCAAAGGTGTAATCAAACGCCCGTTCGGTAAAACTGTCACGCCGTTTTTGTCAATTTTGACATATTCACTGCCCGCTGGGGCGGAGATTTGCCAAGTCTGTGACCAACTTAGTTGGCTTATGGAAAGGCATAAAAAGGAAAAGAAAAAAATACGCAGCATAAGAAATTGATTTTTAAATTGCCACGCCATTTATGGCATGGAATAAAGGAATAAAGGTAAAGTTTTTAGTTATTTTGAGGGCTTTAGCGCTTTGTTATTACCATTTAAACTCAGCCGTCAGCCACAGACTGCGACCGTAGCCATTGATGCCCGAGCCATGGGTACGATAATCTTCGTCAAACAGGTTTTGAACGGCGGCAGTCAGGCTGATTTGTTTTAAATTATAGCCTGCATTCAGGTTCAACACCTTCCAGGAGGGTGTGCCGCCTTTGGCCATTCGGTTGTCGTCTTTATCGCCTTGGGCGAGGCGTTCCTGTGCAGCGGCAAACCAAAATTCAGGACGAATCCAGCCTTTGTTTTTGGTGAAATTCAATCCAAAACGACCATTGACGGGCGGAATGCGGCGCATAGGTTCCTCTTTGGTTTCGTTTTGTCCGATAGAATACGAAATGTTGCCGTACAATTGCAATGACGAAAGCAAGTTTACCTGAATTTTGGCGTCAAAACCGTTGATATACGCTTTCTCTACGTTTTCTTTTCGGTACACGTTGATGCCGTTGACCTGTTCATTAGGTACTCGAATCCGCGTAATAAGGTTTCGGAGCCGCGTAGAATAATAACCCATTTGGAGGCCGATGGTTTTGGAGCCAACTTTCAGTCCCACTTCATAAGTCGTTGATTTTTCAGGTTTCAGATCACTGGTAGGTACTTCGTAGCGGAAATCGACAATGCCCAGCGTGCCCAAATCGTCGATGTTGGGGGCGCGGAATCCCGTGCTGATGTTGAGGTAGGGCGCGATGGATTTTCCCAAATTGTAGGAGAGATTGTAATTGTACACCAAAGCGGCGGGCGTCAGTTGGCTTTTGCCGATGGTAGCGTCGGGAATGTCAATTACAAAACCGTTGTAGCGAAGGCCGAACGATGAGTTGGCCCGAGGCGTATTGATGCTTAAAATAGAGTAAGCGGCGTAATTCAGAAAAGTAGAATTATCGGGGTATAACCCACGAATGTAGGTACGTTGAAGCGTAGTATTATTTTCATCGTACCGCTCGCTGTTGACTTGGTCGCGGTAAAGTTCAACGCCCGAATTCAGTGTCAGTAAATCTCTCAAAAAACGGGATTGATTGTTATATGTCAGTCCCCAGGTCTGTACTTTGTCAGTTTCGGAACGCAACATTGTTGTGCCGTTTTTTTGACTTAAACGTCCTTCTTTTGTGGCCTGACGAGAAATGGTAAACGTCTGATTGCTAAACCAATTGGAATTGTTTTGGTGTTCCAGCTTGAGGTAGGTTAACTGCCGGCGCTGCGGGTCAAATCGGTTGATTTTGAAGTTTTCCAATTGATACCGAAAAAACACTTCTACATTTTGTTGACTGACGGATTGATGGGCCAGTGTTGCCAACCATCTGTGACCCATATTTACCTTCGCTTTCAGGTCGAAATCTTGTTCTTTATAACCCGACGGTGACTGAAAACCCGTGTTTTTACCGCCTAATACATCGCCAAAACGACGGTTGGTAAATCCTGCCTGAAAAGCAGCGCTGGCTCCTCCGTATCGCGCTTCCACGCGCCCACTCTGCTCCATACCTGCGCTGACCATGCGCCCCAACACACGTCCGCCGAAGCCCGTATTGAATTGAGGGTCGGTGGTAAAAAGTTGAATCGTACCGCCCAAGGCATCGGAGCCGTATTGGACTGATCCGCTTCCGAGCAATACTTCAGCGCGACCGAGCGTAAAAGCGTCGATGGTATTGAGGTATTGGTTGGGGCCGTAGCGGAACGTGCTGTTGTTGAGGCGAATATTATCAATCAGAAGCAAGGTTTGGTTGCCCGTCAATCCGCGAACAAACGGAGAGCCCGCACCGTGGGTGGTTTTTTGAACAAATACGCCCATTTGGTTCATCAGAAGTTCGGGTGTAGAGCGAGACTGTGACGTTTTGATTTCGTCCTGACCGATGGCATAAATCAGGGCAGGGGTCTTAAACACGGTCTTTTCTCCCCGGGTAGAGGTGACCACTACTTCGTTTAACTGCCTTACGCTAAGTGAATCTTTGCTTTGGGTAAAAGCAGTGGTGAAAGTACCTAATAAAAAGGTGGTGAGGAAAATTTTTGCCATAATGAATAGATGGAAAGATACGGTGACAAAATTACGGACTTTTACTTCTCGGTAAATTACGGGAAAGTTATGTTTCAGGCTAAGAACAGAATAGACAAACTATGTGTCGATCTCAACGGCTGATTTTCAATCTAATAAACTTCTGTACAGTAATTGTTAACAAAGGCGTTAAGAATTGGTGAGGGGTTAACAATTACTTTATGTACTTTTCTCTGAAATTGGTTAATCAATTGACATCTTTGTAAAAATATCAATCAGATGAAACTTTCCACCAAATCCTGCCTTTTTCTATGCCTCGTTGGGGTGTTTCTTTTACTCGAAAATTCCTGTCAACGGCAAAATCACGGAGCCTCTGAAACCGGTCAATTTTATCAGGCCCTGACCGCCAAGCGAATTAAATTGCCCAACGGTTGGTCGCTGACTCCTGCGGGGAATAAAAGCCTTTCTCTCAATGATTTGCCGTTAAATCTGGTTGTCTCGTCGTCGGGAAAATATGCAGCGGTCACCAACAACGGCCAAAAAACGCATAGCATCACTCTGATTGATGTGGCCACGCAGCAGATTCTCGACGATGCGATTGTGCCCAAAGCCTACTACGGACTCACTTTCAGTGCTGATGAGAAAACATTGTATGCGTCGGGTGGCAACGACAATAAGATTCTGATTTTTCAATTGGAAAACAATAAACTCAAAGCCGATGGAGAAATCGTGTTAGGCAAACCCTGGCCCGAAAAAATCGGACCCGTAGGGCTTTGTTTGGACGAGGCGCAACAAAAGATGTTTGTCGTTACCAAAGAAAATAATTCACTGTATGTCTGTGATTTGAAAACCCGGAAAGTACAGCAAACCATTAGCTTGGGTTTTAAAGGGTATGCATGCCAGTTGTCACAAGACAAAAAGCAATTGATTGTCAGTCTTTGGGAAGGAAGCAGTGTACGGATTTTGAATGCCGAAACATTGCAAACCATTATAGATATTCCAACGGCCAAAAATCCCAACGACTTGCTCCAAACCCGCGACGGGAAGTATCTGTACGTGGCCTGTGGAAATGATAATACGGTGATGCTGATTGATTTAGCTAAAAAACAAGTCGTCGAAACCCTCAATGCCTCGCTGTATCCGAATGCTCTTCTCGGAAGTACACCCAATGCCTTAGCCCTCACGGCTGATGAGTCTAAATTGCTGATTGCCAATGCTGACAATAACTGCATTGCGGTATTTGACGTAGCTGAAAAAGGGAAAAGCCGTTCGTTGGGCTTTGTACCAACGGGCTGGTATCCTACGTCGTTGAAGGTAATTAACAACCAAATATGGGTTACCAACGGCAAAGGCTATTCTTCGGCCGCCAACCCCAAAGGCCCGAATCCGAATCGTTCCAAATCTCCTCAATTCAAAGGGGCTAATGCGGAGGCTAATCGCGACGAGACCGAGTACATCGGCGGTTTGTTTAAAGGTACGCTTTCCATCATTGATTTTCCGGAAGAAGACATTTTAGGCGTTTATTCCAAACTGGTTTACGAAAACACCCCTTATACTAAAAAGAAAGAGACGCTCGCCGAAGGCGAAACGGACAACCCGATTCCGATGAAGGTAGGAGAAGGGTCACCTATCAAATACGTCTTTTACATCATCAAAGAAAACCGCACCTACGACCAGATTTTGGGCGATATGAAAGAAGGCAACGGCGACGCGGCACTGTGTTTGTTTCCCGAAAAAGTAACGCCTAACCAACACGCGTTGGCGCGGGAGTTTGTGTTGTTGGATAATTTTTACGTCGATGCCGAAGTGAGCGCCGACGGTCATAATTGGTCGGCGGCGGCGTATGCAAACGATTATATAGAAAAAAACTGGGTTACCAGCTACGGCGGACGCGGCGGTACCTACGATTATGAGGGCCAAAAAACCATTGCCCATCCCCGCGACGGATTTATTTGGGACCATTGCAAACGCGCCAACATCAGCTACCGCACGTATGGTTGGTTTGCCGACGATAAAGCCAATATTCCTGCCCTTGAAGGTCATTTTGCGCCTGATTATAAAGGCTACGATTTGGGCTATATGGACGTGGAGCGGGAGAAATCATGGGAAAAAGATTTTGATGAATTGGTGAAAAACAACGCCCTGCCGCGACTCAATACCGTTCGTATGGGCAATGACCATACCTCGGGCGCGCGGGTAGGGCTTCCAACGCCCGACGCCGCCGTAGCCGACAATGATTTGGCCGTGGGCCGCTTTGTGGAGCACCTTTCCAAAAGTCCCATTTGGAAAGAATCCGTCGTGTTTATTTTGGAAGATGATGCTCAAAACGGCCCTGACCACGTAGATGCTCACCGTTCGATTGCCTTTGTGGCGGGGGGCTACGTGAAGCGCGGGTTTGTAGATCACACCATGTATTCTACCTCAGGGATGTTGCGGACGATAGAACTGATTTTGGGCCTGAAACCCATGAGCCAATACGATGCAGCGGCGGTTCCGATGTGGCGCTGTTTTCAAAAGACTCCCACGATGACTCCTTTTCAGGCCAAACAACCAGGTATTGATTTGAACGAAAAAAACGTAGCGGCCAACTATAATCACCGTCGCACGCTCAAATTTGATTTATCCAAACCCGACGCCATCGACGACCTGATTTTCAGCGAAATTGTGTGGCAAACGGTCAGAGGTGAAAAATCAAAAATGCCTGCTCCCGTGCGTGGCGCGTTTGTGAAATTAAAAGCAAAAGGGGAAGAAGAGGAAGGAGAAGATGATGACGACTAAATCAAAGTTATCTGTTCAAGCTATTCACCACGTTGCCATTATTTGCAGCGATTACCAACGCTCAAAACGTTTTTACACAGAAATATTAGGCTTCACCATCTTGGCGGAAGTCTATAGAACGGAGCGCGATTCGTACAAATTGGATTTGTCGGTCAACGGTCAGTATCAGATTGAACTGTTTTCTTTCCCAAATCCACCCGCCCGGGTTTCCCGTCCGGAAGCGGCTGGATTAAGGCATTTGGCGTTTAGTGTGGCTGACATTGAGCAAACTCGCGCCTTTTTGACAGAAGCAGGCGTTGATTGTGAGCAAATTCGAGTGGATGAATTTACCCAAAAAACGTTCTTTTTTATTGCTGACCCGGATAATTTACCGATTGAGTTTTACGAAATGTGAGCAAAACCGCTTACTTTCTTCGTAATTTTGTCGGATGAAAATCAAAACCGCCGTTTTTGTCAAAAGCTCGTCGCTGCACGAGCAGTGTCCCAAGGCCGACCGACCCGAATACGCTTTCATCGGACGTTCCAACGTGGGTAAATCTTCTTTGATAAATGCGCTTACGGGATTTGGAAGTTTGGCCAAGACCTCGTCAAAGCCGGGTAAGACGCAGGTCATCAATCATTTTATGATCAATGACACTTGGTATTTGGTGGATTTGCCCGGCTACGGCTACGCCAAAGTGTCGCAAACTGATCGCCAAAAATGGGCTCAGATGATTGATGGGTATCTGTTTAACCGTGAAAATCTTACCTGCACATTTGTATTGGTGGATTCACGTATTGAACCGCAAAAAATAGATCTCGAATTCATGGAAAAACTGGGGGCTAACGGCGTACCATTTTGCATTGTTTTTACCAAAACGGACAAACTGCGTCCCCCTCAACTTCAAACCCAACTCGACAACTACCGCGCGAAGCTGCTAGAAACCTGGCAGGAAGTTCCTTTGATTTTTGTTACCTCGTCGGAGTCACGGGTAGGACAAAAAGAGGTGTTGGCACAAATTGAAGAATGGAATAAATCGAACTAAAACTCCCAGATAAAAAACTCCCCATTTCTATATCCATGAAAATCGTCACGCTGACCGTAAATCCTTCCATTGACAAAAGTACGCACATTGACCGGTTGATTGCTGAGCAAAAACTGCGTTGTGAACCACCTCGTTACGATGCTGGTGGTGGCGGAGTTAACGTCTCTAAAGCCATCAAGCGACTCGGAGGAAAGAGCACTGCTATTTTTACGGCTGGCGGTCCTTCGGGGCAAATGCTGCAAAATTTGTTGAAGCAGGAAGAGATTGAAACACAGGTAATTGAGACAGAGCAATGGACTCGTGAAAACTTTATTGTTGCTGAGGACTCCACCAATGCTCAATACCGTTTTGGAATGCCTGGTGCTTCTCTTACGGAAGTCGAAACGCAGGCAGTTTTGGATGCGCTTGCTTCCTCAGAAGCGAATTACATAGTGGCAAGCGGGAGCTTGCCTCCCAAAACGGATGATAACTTTTACGAAAAAGTAGCCGCCATCAGTAAAAAAATGGGCGCTCGCCTGATATTGGATACGTCGGGTGAGCCACTTCGCGCCGCTTGTGACGAAGGTGTATTTTTACTCAAACCTAATATCGGTGAACTCGAAACCCTGGTTGGGGCAAAAGACCTTCAAATGGATGATGTGGACGAGGCGGCCCGTATGCTCATCGGTGACGGTAAGTGTGAAGTCGTTATTGTTTCGTTAGGGCCAATAGGGGCTATTTTGGTTACAAAAGATCTTTGTGAACACGTCCCTGCGCCCCCCGTACAAAAACGCAGTACCGTAGGCGCAGGCGATAGCATGGTGGCGGGTATGACGTGGGCGCTTACGCAGGAACTTTCCTACTCCGAAATGCTTCGTTGGGGTGTGGCATGTGGTTCAGCAGCCACCATGAATGAAGGAACTCAGCTTTTTCTTAGGGCTGATGTGGAGCGATTGTTGGAGTGGTTTGTGCGCTTTGGGAAGAGTTAGGCTTTTATTGGAATGACATCTGTGAATCAGTTAGGGTGTATATTTGAGTGTTAATTTTATCGGGATTGAAAACCTACTTCCAACATATCAACGAAGGCATTCGTACCACAGTAGCGGGTATGAAACTCACATTTCGGCATTTGTGGGCTGCCCGCACGCGCCGCAGTAATAACAACATTCGCGAAAACGATTATTTCAAAGAGCAAACGGGGATGGTGACGTTGCAATATCCGTTTGAGACAATGCCCATTCCGGACAATGGCCGTTATCGTCTTCATAATGAAATGGACGACTGCATTGTGTGCGACAAATGCGCCAAAGTCTGTCCCGTTGATTGCATTGATATAGAGCCAATTAAGGCTACAAGCGAAGTAGGAAAAGCGTCTGACGGCTCGCCGATTCGTCTTTATGCGGCTGTATTCGACATTGACATGGCAAAGTGTTGTTACTGCGGCCTTTGTACAACGGTGTGCCCTACGGAATGCCTGACGATGACCAAAACGTTTGATTACAGCGAGTTTGATGTACGGGATATGAACTATCACTACGCCAACCTCAGTCCGGAGCAGGCGGCAGAGAAAAAGTCTTTGTACGAACAATTCCTGAAGGAAAAAGAAGAATTAAAGAAAAGTTCACAGTCCGCAGACCGGTACGCCGGTGCGGCGCAGTCCACAGTCCACAGTTCACAGTTTACCGTTGGAGGTGTTCCTCTTGGCAGTGAACAATTACCAACTAGTGCGCCGACTCCCAAACCTGCATTTAAACCTACGGCTAAGCCCCCAATTCCTAAAACAGAGGAGGTTCAATCGGCAGAAAACAAAGAGACAGTTAAACCCAAACCTCTCTTTGCTCCAAAGAAACCTGTGACTGAAAGTCAGTTACCAACCACTGAACAGGCAGTAAGCAGCGAGAATGTTGCCAAACCTAAACCTATTTTTGCTCCAAAAAAGCCCGTTTCGGAACCGTCAGCGGAGGCAAAGCCAACCCAACAGGTAGCCCCGATTGGGGGAACGGGGGCTGCCAAACCCAAACCTGTATTCAAGCCAACAAAGCTCAAAACGGTAACAGACGAACAGTCTATACCTGTTCAATCTCCAATTTCTGAGTCGGAGGAAACATCGAATGTACAACCCGAACCCGCAGCACGACCCAAGCCGATTCTTACGCCCAAGATGAAGCCGACAAGTGTGGAAAAAGTGGAAGAGAAAGCAGAAGTAGTTCCTGAAACGACTGACATTCAGTCCGAACCGGCGGCACAGCCTAAACTGATTTTTAAGCCAACGATGAAACCGAAGGCAATCGAGGAAAAGACGGAGGAGGCTGCTAAAGTGTCTGATATACAGTCGGAGCCAACTCTACCCAAAGAAAATACTGGCTTAGATGAGGTAAAGCCCCGACCTAAACCGGTATTTAAGCCTATGATGAGGCCTAAAAAAGAGGAATAATTAAGATTCGGGAGTTGGCTCGGACGAAACAGGAGTTGTTTCTACGGGCTTATCTTTGCGCACATAAGCTCTTTTTGCCGGGGACGCAGGAGTCACTTTTTTTGCAGGGGCTTTCGCCTTAGGGGCAGGTTTGGGTTTTTCAGCAACAACTTCTTCGGGAGCAGGTTCTGGCAAAGCAATT
Source organism: Runella sp. (assembly GCF_027484545.1). GTDB lineage: Bacteria > Bacteroidota > Bacteroidia > Cytophagales > Spirosomataceae > Runella. The sequence goes on from NZ_JAIXST010000081.1 coordinate 21,126, forward strand.
ACTTTGGTTTCATTTTTATCTTTTTTGGGAGCCTTGTCTTTTTTATCGCTCTTTTTTACCTTCGCTTCTGATTTTCTTTGTGCTTTCTTCTCCGCTTTTTTTGCGGCCTTTTTGGCTTCTTTCTCGGCTTTCTTCGCTTCTTTTATTACTTTTTTGGCTTCTTTCTCTTTTTCTTTTTCGTCTTTTTTCTTGATTTTTTCTAATTTCTTAGCGAGTTTTTCCGAAGCCTTTGCAATGGCTTTTGCTATTTTTTTAGAAACTGTTTCGCCTACAACGACCGTTGCAATTTTCTGAGCAATCTCGCTCGCAGCTTTTTTCTTCTCTGATTTCATCTGATTATGTAATTGTAAGTTTAAATAAAAAAATTTGCAAATAGATAGCTATATTTTCGTTAAAACAAAAATTTCAGGTTATTTTTATGTTAAGCTTTTTAGGGTCTTCGATACATAATCCCACGCCACTATCCCCGTGCTAACGGCTACATTTAGCGAATGTTTGGTGCCAAATTGCGGAATTTCCAAACAAATATCGCATTGAGCAATGGCTTCTTCTTTGACACCAAATACCTCATTACCAAGAATAAAAGCATATTTTTTGTTCAGATCAGGTTGAAATTCGTGCAGCTTTGTACTGTCTTCGGCCTGTTCCAAGGCTACAATTTGATATCCGTCCGATTTGAGGCGCTCAATTAATTGAAGTAAATCTGGGCATTGTTCCCATTCTACCGATTCATCGGCACCCAAGGCGGTCTTAGTAATGTCGCGGTGGGGTGGTGTACCCGTTAAACCGCATAAGTACATTTTTGTAGCCCGAAAAGCATCAGCTGTACGAAAAATAGACCCAACATTATTCAGGCTTCGAATATCATCCAAAATAAAGACAAAGGAGTGTTTGGGAATTTCACGAAACTCTTCTACCGAAAGGCGGTTGAGTTCGTCCATGGAAAGTTTACGAGTAAGCATTTGAGGAGCCAATGAGTAATTTTAAACAACTTTTTTGATTAATTGACAGCAAAGGTACGTATAGAATCAGTGCATTAAGAAACCCTCATGCCTTAAAAACTGTTACCTTTGCATTAGTGATAACGACAAGAATGGAAGAATACCGCCTACACACCTTGCCTAATGGCATCCGTGTTGTACACAAACAAGTACCGCATACTCAAATCGCCCACTGGGGAATCATGCTCGATATTGGAAGTCGGGATGAGTTGCCTCATCAACAGGGCCTTGCGCATTTTTGGGAGCACATGGCTTTCAAAGGAACTCAAAAGCGTAAATCATACCACATCATTAATCGTCTCGAAACTGTCGGAGGAGAGTTAAACGCCTATACTACCAAAGAAAAGGTATGTTTTCATGCATCATTGCTGGCTTCGCACAGCGATAAAGCCATTGAATTACTGTCGGATATTACCTTTCACTCTATTTTTCCCGAAAAACAAATCGAAAAAGAACGAGGAGTGATTTTGGAAGAAATGGCCATGTATTACGATTCGCCCGAAGATGCAATTCAGGATGAATTTGATGAGGTTGTCTTTCAAAATCATCAGTTGGGACGTAATATTCTCGGTACTCCCGATAGCGTTCGTTCCTTTAGCAAAAGCGATTTACAGTCATTCATTGCTGATAATCTGGATACCGAACGCGTGGTAGTGTCTTTGGTGAGCAATTTGCCTTTTCATAAAGCCATTAAGCAAGCTGAAAAATACCTGTACGATTTACCGCACAGTACAAGTCAGCGAGTGCGTACGTCTCCCGAAATCTATTTGCCTAAAAATCTTCAGGTACCGCGCGGCATGACCCAAACGCAGGTAGCGATGGGGCGTCCTGCCTATGCCCTGATGGATGAAAAGCGATTGCCGTTTTTTATGTTGGTGAATCTGCTGGGTGGTCCGGGAATGAATTCACGTTTCAACATGACACTGCGCGAAAAATATGGTTTAGTCTATTCCATTGAAGCCAATTATGCCCCCTTTCTGGATACGGGCTTTTTAGGCGTATTTTTTGGAACTGAGTCCAAAAATGTGGACCGCGCCATGCAGCTGATTTATCGTGAATTACGCCAACTCCGAGAAAAACCGCTTACGACTATCCAAATGCGCAACTTAAAAGAACAGTTGATGGGACAATTGGCCATGTCGGAAGAAGGAAATCAGAGCTTTATGCTGATGATGGGCAAGAGTATTTTGGATACGGGCAGAATTGATTCGTTGAAAGAGATATTTGCCGAAATCAACGCCGTTACAGCTACACAATTGCAGGACATTGCGCAGGAAATGTTTGACGAAAGTCAATGGAGTACCTTGTCTTTTGTTCCGGAAGACGAAGACAAATAGACTTGAAAGAAATAAATTCAAGTCTGTTTTTATATCGAATAAGATAGGTAACTTTTGGATAAAAACGGGTTAAACTTGACAAAAACGGCTATAACATATATTTTTAGTCGTTTTTCCGTTTATATTTGTTGAAACAATACGGAATCAATGGATTTTCTCCCCCCCGTCATAGAAGCTTACGCGCTGGCGCATACGTCAGCCGAAATTCCGCTACTGGCGCAATTGAACCGCGAAACGCACGCCAAAATACTTCAGGCACGAATGCTGTCAGGGCAAATGCAGGGACGGCTTTTGTCGCTGTTTTCAACCATGATGCGCCCCCGCAGAATTCTTGAAATAGGTACCTACACAGGGTATTCAGCGCTCTGTTTGGCAGAGGGATTGACAGATGACGGTGTTCTTATTACGATAGATGTCAATGAAGAATTGGAAAGTTTTACCCGTTCTTTTTTTGATGAATCACCTTTGGCTGATAAGATTGATTTTAGAATCGCAAATGCTGTTGAGCTGATACCTACGTTAAACGATACGTTTGATATCGTGTTTATTGACGCAGATAAAATGAACTATGGCTTGTATTACGATTTGGTGTTTGACAAAGTCCGTTCGGGCGGTGTCATCATCGCCGACAATGTCCTTTGGAGCGGTAAAGTTGTACAGACCGAAAAGAAGATTGATAAGGATACTCAGGCACTTTTAGACTTTAATCAAAAAATCCACACTGATCCGCGCGTAAGCCATTTACTTCTCCCCGTGAGAGATGGACTGATGATTGCCCAGAAACATTAACACTCAGCGACTCAAAAAGCAATGAAACGTATTTTAACCCTAACCACATTCATTTCGTTCCTTTCCATTTCTGCTTTGGTGGCCCAAGCGCCGGCGGTTCCTACGGTGCCGCGTAGTGTGGGTTTTGCAGGAATGAACATTCAATTGGACGAAAACGCTCGCGCGGTTATCCAGGCAGATGTAAAAGCATTGCTGGGTAACAAAAAATTTTGGGAAGCAAAGCTCGACCGATGCCTGATGTTTTTCCCCATTGTTGAAGGTATTCTGATTGACGAAGACGTTCCGATTGATTTCAAGTATTTGGCCGTGCAGGAAAGCAATCTGCAGCCCGATGCCATCTCGGCTTCCAATGCCGTTGGTTTTTGGCAATTCAAAAAAGAAACCGCTGTTGACTATGGCCTGCGGGTAGATGACCAGATAGACGAGCGTAAAAATATTACATCTTCTACGCGTGCTGCAGCTAAGTATCTCAAAAAAAGTAACTTGCAATTCAATAACTGGATTGCTTCTCTGTATTCCTATTACCTTGGCGCAGGAGGAATCAGTAAAACAATTCCTGCTGAATGGGGCTACGCCAAGGAAGTGAAGTTGGATGAAAAAGCGGATCGCTATATTTTGCGTTTTCTGGCTCATAAAATCGCGATTGAGTCGTCGATTGAACGTTATCAGTCCCCTAATCGCTTGGTAATGTTGGAATACCCTCAAGCAAGTGGACGGACATTAGACGGAATTGCGAAAGAATTTGGAATTGACGAAGTCTCATTGCGTACCCAAAATCGCTGGGTTACGGGAAATGACATTCCTGCTGACAAAGAATATTCGCTCATACTACCCGTCACCAACGACCAATTTGAAGCCACTCGTTCTCGCCTTGCAGTGTTTAAAAAGCCCAATCAACGGGACAATTTTACCCAAAAGGACATCGGTTTTCCCGTATTGGTTCGGGCAGAAGGATACAGCAGTGATTTGTTATTGTACGAAATCAATGGTTTGCCGGGAATTATGGCGGGCACGGGCGACAATGTAGAAACGCTGTCTAAGAAATCTCGGGTGAGTTTCAGCAGTTTTTTGCGCTACAATGAAATGTCGGAGCGTGATCCAATTAATCCCGGTGACGTGTATTATTTGTCCAAAAAGAATAAACGGGCAGTTATACCTTATCATACCGTACGCGAAGGAGAATCACTCTGGAAAGTAGCCCAAATTTATGGCATCAGACTCAAATTTTTGGTTAAATACAATCGGATTAGCAATCGTAATCAGCGTTTACAGACAGGACGCGTACTTTGGCTGACCAAAAAGCGCCCTCGCAATACGCCCGTAGAAGTAATTGATGTTCCTCAGGAAGAATGGGTGCCTGGCTCGGGAAAATCTCAACCTCGTCCTGCCGTTCAGGAAACGGCAAGAAACGGAGCCGCTCCTGTCTCTAACAACAAAATTCCTCAGAAACCATCGGAGCGTAAAGTATATACTACGAAAATGGCCGATGCTCCTGCAACGACGACGACCCCCGCCTCAGAACAGTCGGGAGGGGTAGAAATAACGGAAGCAGAAACTCGGGCGAAGCAAAATCAATCGACAACAACCGGTGTTCAAACGGCCAAACCCAATAAACGTGCTCCTTCTTTTAATCCCGTCGATGATGACCGCGTAGTCATTATTAACGATGAGGACACCGCCAAGCCCAAATCATCAACTGCCGGTAAGCAAACTGCCGGAAATACGAAGAAACCACCCGTTGAAACCAAGCAACCTGTTGCAGAAACAAAACAGCCTGTCGTGGAGACCAAACAATCGGTAACAACGGGGCAATCTACGGTGAGTAACAAGCCAACTCAAGTAGATACGCAACCCAAAACTCAAACTCCGCCTGCGAAGACAACAACGGTTACGACAACACCGCCGCCTGCAACAACAACAACTAATAAACCAATTATTCACGTAGTGGAAGCCGGTCAGACGTTTTACAGTATTTCCAAAATGTATGATGTAACAGTAAATGACATTTTCTATTGGAACAATCTTGCACAGGATGCAAAACTGTTGAGCGGTCAGAAATTGACCATTCGCCCCGTAGGAAATACGTTGGACCAACAACCTAAAGCGGAAGAATTTACCAATCACACCGTAGCGCAGGGAGAGACAATGTTTAGCATTTCCCAGAAATACGGAGTAAAAGTGGATCAAATAAAAGAGTGGAATGAGCTGCCAGACACGGGTGTAAAAATAGGTCAGCAACTCAAGATAAAGAAACTATGATAGTTATTGATAATTCGGTCATTAGCGATGATATTGCTGACCAATATTTTGTCTGCGAACTGACTAAATGCAAGGGTGCCTGTTGTGTGGAAGGAGATATGGGTGCTCCTTTAGAAAAAGAAGAGTTGGCGGTTTTGGAAGAAATTTACCCCGTAGTAAAGCCCTATTTGAACAAAAAAGGGATTGAGGAGATTGAAAAAACGGGATTGTACGAGCAGGATTTGGATGGAGATTTTGTCACCCCAACCATCAATGGCAAAGAGTGTGCGTACGCGCTATATGACCAAAAAGGAATCCTGAAGTGCGGAATTGAGCAGGCTTTTTTGGACGGGAAGACCACGTTTCGTAAGCCTATTTCCTGCTATTTGTACCCGATTCGCATCACTAAATACGATCACTACGAAGCGCTCAACTATGACCGCTGGCACATTTGCAAACCCGCCTGCAACAACGGCAGGGAATTGGGAGTACCTATCTACAAATTTCTCAAAGGACCGCTTACTACCAAATACGGAGAAGCATGGTATGAGGAATTGGTCAATAGAATTGAGAAAAAAGCATAGTTTTAGTTTACAGTCTACGATTTGCAGTTTACTGTGGGCTCTATTTCGCTCATAGTCTTTTCTTTACACCCTTCACGTTAATCTTTAAACTTGCCTTTCGGTGGAACCAAAGAGTTTTTTCAATGACGTGTATGATGTAGTTCGTCAGATTCCTTTCGGACGGGTTACTTCTTACGGGGCCATTGCTTTGTTTTTGGGTTCTAAGCTCAGTGCTCGCATGGTAGGTTGGGCGATGAATGCCTGCCACGGTATGCCTGATGTGCCTGCCCACCGCGTGGTAAACCGGGATGGAGTACTGTCTGGGAAGCATTTTTTTGGAAGTCCAACGGCTATGCAGGAGCTTCTGGAAGCCGAAGGAATACGCATTGAAAACGATAAAATCGTTGGATTTAAAAAAGTGTTTTGGAATCCAAGTGAAGAATTGCTGTAATTGGCACGAATTATGTGCAGACAGGTTAAAAGCCTGTAATTATGCGTTTTTTCTTATTTTCCCTTCTTTGTTTTATTGCCCATTCGATTCATGCTCAACAGCTTCAATGGGCTAATAAAGTTGTTGAATTTTCTTCGGAATTTACTGAAAGTAATGGTCAACAATACCGTGCTACCCAGTTATTGGGCAAACCTAACAAACTTCCGCAAGCGGAAAGCGGGGCTTCGGCTTGGCGTTCTGCGCAACCGGATGCGGGTGAAGAATGGGTTAAAGTGGGTTTTGAAACTCCCATGGAGATTCGGCAGGTAGTGATTGCTGAAAATTTCGGGGCCGGTTGCGTCACTAATGTGTTGGCGTATGATACCCAAAACAAAGAATATTCGCTCTACAAAAGCAAACCCGAAACCTCAAAACGCGGTGCGGGAATGCACCGAATTTGGCTGCCGCAACTTACGGCTTTCAAGGTTTCGGCGATTAAAGTGGTCATAAATACCAAATTGGTAGCAGGCTGGAACGAACTGGATGCCATCGGTATTTCATCTTCTGATAAGCCCGTAGAGGCAGTTATTAATTTGGCTAAAAATGTCCCCAAAGAACTGAAAAAGGAAAACTTAGGGCCCAATGTAAACTCCAAGGCCAATGAAGTTGCCCCTGTCATTTCTCCCGACGGAAAGACAATCTACTATACTCGGTATGACCACCCCGAAAACCTGAAAGCCAAAGAAGATTATGATGTATGGTTTGCCGAAGAAAAAAACGGGGTGTGGCAAAAAGCCCGTAACATGAAAAACCTGGTCAATAACCTGCAGGAAAATTCCATCTGCTATATTTCTCCAGACGACCGTACGGCATTGTTGATGAATATTTATCATCCCGATGGTGCTCTGTCCAAATGGGTTTCCATCAGTCGAAAGAACAGTACGGGATGGACATTCCCGCAAGAACTTCGCCTGCAAAATTACGTCAATGATCATCCGTTTTCGGGCTTTTACATCGGACCCAACGGGAAAGTTATGGTGCTGTCCCTTCAGGATGCCAATACCAAAGGCGGGGCAGATTTGTACATTTCGTTTCCACAAGCTGATGGTACGTGGTCACCTCCCAGAAACATGGGGATTGACATAAACACGGCCGATGATGAGTTTACGCCTTTTTTGCCTGCCGATAACCAAACGCTTTATTTTACCTCCAATGGGCGAAGCGGCTACGGTGAGATGGATATTTATGTGAGTCGGCGTTTGGATGATACGTGGATGCATTGGTCTGAACCGGAAAATCTCGGACCTGCCATCAACACGTCCGATTACGAAGCCCATTTTACCATTCCCGCCTCGGGAGCGTATGCCTATTTTTGCTCTGCTGAAAATTCATTGGGAGAATTTGATATTTTTCGGATGAAACTTCCCGAAACGATTAAGCCAGTTCCGACGGTGCTTTTACAGGGAATTGTCCTGGACCAAATTACCAAGCAACCCGTAGCGGCAGAGGTAATTGTGGAAGATTTAGACCAAAAACAGGCACCTCAACGTCTGGATTATGACCCAGCCGTGGGTGATTTTAAATTGGTACTCGACACTCAAAAGCAATACGGGCTCACTGCACAGCGCAAGGGCTATCAGTCGGGCGGTATGGTAATAGATTTGACAAAAGAAACACAGTACCGCGAACTGCGCCGGGAAGTACTGCTCGCCCCCATTGAAATAGGTCAGAAGGTTACGCTCAATACCATTCGTTTTTCACAAAGCAAATTCGATTTATTGCCTGCCTCGCTGCCTGAATTGGACCGTATTGCGCAAATGATGACGGAAAATTCTACTATGGAAATTCTATTGGAAGGACACACCGACAACGTAGGTGATTTTGATGCCAACGTTCAACTTTCCAAAGATAGAGTGGAAGAAGTAAAACGTTATCTCTCCACTAAAAGCATTGACGTCAAACGTATACAAACCAAAGGCTACGGCCCTACGCGCCCTATTTCACCCAATACAACCGAAGAAAGTCGCAAACAAAATCGGAGAGTTGAATTCACGATTTTGAAGAAATAATAGTAAACAAAGTAAAACGCCCAAAAATAAAATCTTTAAATAGTTATATTTTATTTTTTGCTATTTCTGCGATTAAATGAAAGGAGTAGATAACTGCATAGGAATGATTTTGAAATAAGTTAAACATCTAATTGGGATTAATTCTATAATTGAGTTTAGGTATTTTGGGATGGTATTGAATATATTTAGATGAAGAAATACGAGCA
>NZ_JAIXST010000227.1 GCF_027484545.1 Runella sp.
CTGCTATCTGTGCCTATTCTTTTTACCAAAGAAAACCCAAAGTTAGTATAGCACTACCATTGGTATTGAGCCAGTATTGCCCTCAAATGGTTGCTTAGATTTGAAAAGTTCACGTTATTCTTAATTACTTTTTTAATCATACAAATGAACATATTTTTTGACGATGGTTTTACCTGTACATTTTTTTCCAAAAATTACCATCAGGCAAACGTTTTAGGTTCATTAATTTGTTCTCTATTTTTGTAAGACTTAACGTTACTATGCAAGATATTATTCACCTGCTTCCCGACGCTATCGCCAACCAAATTGCCGCAGGCGAAGTGGTTCAGCGCCCGGCTTCGGTTGTGAAAGAGCTGCTGGAAAACGCCATTGATGCGCAGGCAAAAAGTATTCAAGTCATTATCCGAGATGCAGGCCGTACGTTGGTTCAAGTCATTGATGATGGAGGAGGCATGTCTGAAACCGACGCACGCATGAGTTTTGAACGCCATGCCACTTCCAAGATACGCCACGCTGACGACCTCTTCCGAATCCGCACCATGGGGTTTCGTGGGGAGGCATTGGCTTCTATAGCTGCCGTAGCTCAAGTAGAAATGCGCACGCGACGCCCCGCCGACGAAATAGGAATTTTATTGCGAATAGAAGGTTCTGAACTAAAATCACAGGAATCGGTGGCTTGCTTGCCCGGGACTAATATTTTGGTCAAAAACTTATTCTTTAACGTTCCCGCCAGGCGTAATTTCCTAAAAACTAATTCCGTTGAAATGCGTCATATTTTGGACGAATTTCAACGTGTTGCCTTGGCTCATCCAGAAACAAGTTTATCGCTTTATCACAACGATACCGAAGTGTACAATCTGTATGCAGGCAAACTGAACCGACGGATTGTGGATATGTTTGGCAAAAACTATCGAGAAAACTTAATTTCCTGTCAGGAAGAAACTCATTATATCACCGTTAAAGGCTACGTAGGAAAGCCAGATTTTGCCCGTAAAGCACGGGGAGAGCAGTTTTTCTTTGTTAATGAGCGATTCATTAAGCATAACTATTTGCATCATGCGGTATTGGCTGCGTACGAAAGCACCATCTCGGAAGGCAATCATCCTTTTTATGTGCTGAATCTGGACATTGATCCTTCCCACATTGATATCAATATTCACCCAACCAAAACAGAAATAAAGTTTGATGATGAGCGTTCGGTGTATGCACTGCTGATGGCTGCCGTTCGCAAAGCCATCAGCGTCAATCACCTTTCGCATTCGATAGATTTTGATTCCAACGTCAATTTTCTGCATTCTTCACCCAATCCCCGTACCAGTGAAGGTATAAAATCAAAGTCTTTGTCGCCTGCTTGGGAACCCTCTCCCACTCCGCCGTCCCTTCCTACGTCACGCCGGGAGGAAAATAATTTAACAAACTGGGAGAAGTTATTTGAGGGTTTTCAGAAACCTGAGCCAACCCTTACCCAAACCAAGTTAGATTTAGGAGAGACTGACGAATTGATTACCTCTTCGCCCCTGTCCCCTACGTTAGGCAGTCGGGCAAACGAGGTGAGTGCAGGTGATGAAGAAGATTTTAAAAATCGCCGCTTAGCGGTACAGATTCAAAATCGCTACGTAGTGTCGGCCGTAAAATCAGGAATGATGCTGATAGACCAACGCGCTGCTTATGAGCGTGTCCTGTACGACCGCTATTTAAAGCAATTGGAAAGTCCCAATGCCGTATCTCAGCAACTCCTGTTTCCCATCACTGTTCGCTTGCCGTTGACCGATATTCCACTGGTTCTGGAAATGCGTGATGAAATTATTGCGTTAGGCTTTGATTTCGACGCGTTAGGTCCCGACACGCTGGTGGTAAGGAGTTTACCATCCGATTTACCTGCTGAAGATGCGCAGCGAATCTTTGAAGAATTGACAGAGCAACTCCGCCAAAGCTACTCTGACCTTCAGCTCAACCGCACTGAAACTACTGCCCGCACATTGGCTCGGCGATTTGCATCCCGCTATTTAGTACGGCTCTCATCTGATGAAATGGAGCGATTGATTAACCAATTATTTGTATCTTCCAACCCAAATTATACGCCCATGGGCGAACCCATTTTTACCATTTTATCGTTAGAAAAAATAGCTACCCTATTCAAATAAGTCCATAAAGCCATGTTTAATATTACGCCTGTCGTACGGAATTTACTGATTATAAACGTTGTCGTATTCTTTTTGCAAAATCTCAATTTTGGCTTTGCTGAGTATTGGTTTGCATTGCACCCTATCTTAGGCCCCAGTTTTAAACCGCATCAGTTTGTGACTTATATGTTCCTGCACGGAGGCTTTGGGCATTTATTCAGCAACATGCTGGGTTTATTCTTTTTTGGTCCGCTGTTGGAACAACAGGTACTTGGAACCAAACGATTTGTCATCTTTTATTTCGTAACGGGGATTGGAGCTGGATTTCTTTACACTGCTATCAGTTATTTCGAAATGATTCAACTTAAAAATGCGGTTGATTTATACGCCCAATATCCATCACCCGATGCATTTTTAGATTTCGTAACCCGATTTGCACCTGAGGTAAAGCGAGCCGCTTTCGATTTCCTCAATAATTTTGAAGACCAACCGAAAAATTTAGCTTACATCAAAGAAAGTGTAGATTTTGTAAAGCAAATGTATGAACAACGCCTGGATGTACCTATGTTGGGAGCTTCTGGGGCAATTTTTGGAATCATTGCGGCATTCGGTCTTATTTTTCCCAACATGGAAATGATGATGTTGTTTTTTCCCGTCCCGATAAAAGCCAAATATTTCGTAACTTTTTACGCTTTATACGAGCTTTACGCAGGAATTAACATTAAAGATTCGGGAGTTGCCCATTTTGCGCATCTTGGAGGCATGATTTTTGCGTATATTATGTTAAAAGTATGGCGAATCAGGCGAATGTACTGATTTGCAATTATGTGTCTTTTTGTCTAAATTTCAGTCAGAAAAATAGTAATGGGACATAAAAATGAATTGGTTTAAAGAAATTACCAGAAAAGACGAGAGCGATGAGCAGCATTTTTGACGATCTTAAAGGGGAGTTTTCAAAGACCAACAACGCGGTCATTAAACTCATTTTATTGAATGTAATTGTCTTCGTGGCGGTCATTCTCCTCTATGTCATATTTACTTTTGGACAATTGCCTCACTATTACCAATGGGTGATTGAGCAACTCCGTCTTCCCGCCGATTTTAACGCCTTTGTGTATAAACCATGGACTCTTTTGACCAACTTTTTTGTGCATCAGGGGCCTTTTCATGTATTTTTTAACATGCTTTCTCTTTATTGGTTTGGGCAGGTGATTGAAGAATATCTCGGCAGTCGGCGGCTTGTCGCCCTGTTTGTTTTAGGTGGTTTGGCCGGTGGGGTTTTGTTTTTAACTATGTACAACTTGCTCCCTTACTTTCAGGGGGAGCTTGCCAATAACAGTCTGATTGGAGCATCAGGGGCTGTTTTTGCTGTTATCTTAGGAGCAGCTACTCTTCTGCCCGATCATACTTTCTTTGTATTTTTGATTGGCCCCGTTCGTCTCAAATACATTGCAGCCCTGTGCATCATTATCTCAATGGCGCAATTAGTTGGTCCTAATGCTGGCGGAAATTTAGCCCATCTGGCGGGTGCCATGGTAGGATTCGGTTTTATTAGAGCGCTTAAAAATGGTAACGATTGGGGGAAACCTATTTATGCCATAGGCAACTTTTTTCAGAATATATTTAAAAGAAAGCCTGACATTCAAGTGCCTCAACGTGCGCGTGCCACTACCGCCTCGGCCAACCGCCGTTTTACCCAAACAACTAATAATTCAGCGGTTGTTATTCCTAATCAGGACGAAATTGACGCTATTCTCGACAAAATATCCAAGTCGGGCTACGAAAGCCTAACTCGCGAAGAAAAGCAGAAACTATACAAAGCCAGTCAGCAATGATAGCTTGTTTCTGGGTCTATTTTGTATAGACCGCAGGTTTTGTACATTGATTTATAAGTATCAATTCAGCAAAATGTAGTAGCAAACTGTCATTTTTCATAACTTTGCCAAACACTTTTAACAACAAGCGAGTTATATCACTACGTTTTGTATCAAGCCGTTAAGCAATGCTCATCACTCCCGGAAAATTACTTTCGCAAATCTCTACACCTCAGGATCTGCGAAAACTGGACTCCTCATTACTTCCTCAAGTCTCCCAAGAACTTCGGCAGTATATCATTGATTTGGTATCCGTATATGGCGGGCACTTTGGTGCAGGACTGGGTGTGGTGGAATTGACGGTTGCGCTGCATTATGTTTTTAATACCCCTGACGACCAGTTAATTTGGGACGTAGGTCACCAAGCTTACGGCCATAAGATCCTAACCGGAAGACGTGACAACTTTTATACGAATCGCCTTTATGGCGGTATATCCGGATTCCCCAAACGCAAAGAAAGCGTGTACGACTCTTTTGGGGTGGGACACTCTTCCACTTCCATTTCTGCCGCTTTGGGTATGGCTGTAGGTGCGCAGTTGAAAGGAATAAAAAACCAACAGTCTATTGCAGTCATTGGCGACGGTGCCATGACAGGCGGGATGGCGTTTGAGGCAATGAACCACGCCGGCTCACTCAACAACACCAATCTGCTCATTATTCTCAATGACAATTGCATGAGTATTGACCCCAACGTAGGGGCATTGAAAGAATATTTGACCGACATCACTACTTCACACACCTACAACCGGGTAAAAGAAGAGGTATGGAATCTGTTGGGAAAAATGAGTCATTTTGGCAAAAGCGCCCGTGAGGTTGTTTCTCGGGTGGAAGACGGCCTGAAAGCTACGTTACTTCGCCAAAGCAATTTATTTGAATCGCTTAATTTACGTTATTTCGGCCCCATTGATGGTCACGATGTGGATCATCTGGTGCACGTACTCAATGATTTAAAAAATATACCGGGGCCTAAATTACTGCACTGTGTCACGGTCAAAGGCAAAGGATTTGCTCCTGCCGAAAAAGACCAAACTAAGTGGCACGCGCCTGGCAAATTTGATAAAATAACGGGTGAAATCTTTAAAAAGGTACCCGACAAGCCTCAACCGCCCAAATACCAGGACGTATTTGGAAATACGTTGGTTGAACTGGCCGAACAGAATCCAAAAATTGTGGGCGTAACGCCTGCGATGCCGTCGGGGTCTTCCATGAATCTGATGATGAAGGCAATGCCAAGCCGCGCTTTTGACGTGGGCATTGCGGAACAACACGCCGTGACTTTCTCCGCGGGAATGGCTACGCAGGGTTCAGTCGTGTTTTGTAATATTTACAGCACGTTTATGCAGCGGGCCTACGACCAAGTTATTCACGATGTTTGTATTCAGGAAGTGCCGGTTATCTTTTGTTTAGACCGTGCCGGTTTTGCCGGTGCCGATGGGCCGACCCACCACGGTGCTTACGACATTGCCTACATGCGTTGTATTCCCAGCATGATTGTCAGTGCTCCTATGAACGAGCAGGAACTGCGCAATTTGATGTATACGGCGCAATTGGACGAAACCCAAAGTCAAAAACATGCCTTTACCATACGTTACCCACGGGGCGAAGGAATGATGCCACAGTGGAGAACTCCACTCGAAAAAATTGAAATTGGAAAAGGCCGTAAAATACGCAACGGCGCAGATGTGGCTATTTTGACCATTGGTCACATTGGCAACTACGCCGTTCAATCGTGTGAAATTCTTGAAAAAGAAGGCATAAGTGCTGCCCATTACGATTTACGTTTTGTTAAGCCGTTGGATGAAACGCTTTTGCACGAAGTTTTTCAAAAATTTGACAAAATTATTACCGTGGAAGACGGCTGCATCCAAGGTGGAATGGGAAGCGCTGTCCTCGAATTTATGGCTGACCACGGCTACAGCGCCAAACTCAAACGCCTCGGTATCCCTGACAGAGTCGTAGAACACGGTGAACAAATCGAGCTTCACCGCGAGTGCGGTTTTGATCCCGAAGGGATTGCCAAAACGGCCCGGGAGATGATTAATACTTCTGTGTTATTGCAAAAAACCTTATAGGTTTCTGATAATTCACTTATTAGAAACCTATAAGGTTTGGGCTTATTTTAGCCACTTATCAAACCAATCAAAAGCTTCGGTTTGCATCTTTTTATCAAACTTGTGAAGCCCGGGATAATAAGAGCATTTGTAGTGATTGGAAGCATTTGCTTTTTTATACACCTCTGCTAAGATTTTATCGGCTTGTTTCATTTCAGGAAGCGTATAAAGCTGATCGTCTTCATCATTGAGCACTAACGCCGGCAATGATGCTCGTAATCCGAAAATTTCTGGGAAGTCCAACTCATTGGGCAATATCGGAACGTAGGTCATCCACGTATGCGTATACGATTTGTTCAGGACAAAGTCCTTCCAAGTTGTCATAAATCCTACACAAACGGCACATTTAATACGCTCGTCAAGTCCACCCATAAACACAGTGCGCATTCCACCACCCGAGAGTCCACCACACCCAATTCGGTTGGCATCCACGTCTTTTCTGGCGCACAGGATATCCAAGGCTTTTCGGTCTTCGGCAAAAAACACAGCAGGCCAGGTAGTTCCGGCACTGAATAACGATTTCGCCATGATGTGCTCATGTTCTCCCGCCCATTCGTTATACGCCTTAATGTTAGCAGGTTCTTCGGGGTTTTCATCGTTTAATTTTCCCCGCAAATGCTGCGGCACATCCTGCATCCAAACCCTGCGGCTTGCAAAAGGAAACGCATCCGAGACCAAAACTACGTACCCTCGTTTGGCGATTTCATTGGCCCAAGCCAACCCTTCATAGTACTCTTCCTGGTGTTCCTTCATCAAGGGATATTGTGCCTCTGAAGTGCGCGTTATTTTTCGCGTTCCAAAGTATTTATTTCCTCCGTGGTCGTGAAAAGCAAGGATTCCAGGCAAAGGCTCTTTGGCATTTACAGGCTTCAATAAAATACCTTCCGTAGGACGTCCGTAAGGCAATTGCCAGCTCAATTCTTCGATGTGCAAGCCATCGTATTCATATTGTTTTTTGACAGTTACCTCGGGCAAACCGCCAATGTCAGGAATACCTAATCGCTCAACAAGTCGTGTTTTGGCCGTTTTTCGCCATTTTTCAAGGTCATCCCATTCTTTTCTTCTAAAAGAGAGAGAAGGTAATTTATTCTCTATGAGCGAATTAGCCCACGGGCCGTATTGACCAATCAGGCTCACGCTTCCTTCGTTGAGGTTGGATTCAGGAGTCATTTTCAAATTAGTTTTTGATGCTAAAGGAAAGTTTTTCAAGACGCCGTTGCCGGCCACACTGAGCCCTGCCAAACTGCTCATTTTCAGGAACGTTCTACGGTTTTTCATGCTTTTAGAATTTCTCCTTGCGTCCCTTGCGAAACCTATTGCGTCCATTGCGGTTAAAAACGACGTTTACATTTAACCGCAACGGCCGCAAGGGTTTTTCGCAAGGGTCGCAAAGAGTTATTACAACTTATTTTTTTCTAAATATTTGCTCGAAAACACATCCAAAAACACGCTGCAATGAGGATGTTGTTGTAGAATACTTGCAGGAAACAGATTACTAACTTTCTGTTCAAGACAGTTTTTGACTGCCTGTGCTTTTCGTTCGTCGGGGACAGAACAAATGATATTCGCCGATTTCATAATCTGACGAATAGACATGCTGATGGCCTGAGTAGGTACGGCTTCCAACGATGGAAACCAGCCTTCGCCCAACTGCTGCCGACGGCAAGGTTCATCCAAATTCACAATGATATAAGGTTGCTCAGTGTCGAAGTCAGCTGGAGGGTCATTGAATGCCAAGTGTCCATTTTCACCAATTCCAACCAATGCGACGTCAATCGGGTGTGATGAGATGAGTTTGCCCAAACGTTCACATTCTGCTTCGGGGTCAATCTCTGCGTTGATTAAATGATAAGCCTTAAAAGTCACTTTTTCAATGAATCGTTCTTTCAAATACTTACGAAAACTGGCAGGATGAGAATCCGGAAGTCCAATGTATTCATCCAAATGAAACATGGTTACTTTGGTCCAATCAATGTCGGTTTCGGCTAATAATTGGTTAAGTACCTCAAATTGACTCGTTCCCGTGGCCAAAATAATATTGGCTGTTCCTTTGATGCGGATGGCAGTACGAAGCAAATCAGCAGTGGCTTTACCAGCTGCCATTCCCATGGCTTCGCTGTTTTCAAAAATGTCTATCTTCATTATTTTTTTGCAGTTACTTTAGTATTTCCGCCCGTTTTCATAGAAATATCAACGGGCGTATTGGTTTTCCAGGCACCTGACGTAAAGTCGGGGATATCAATTGAATTGGAACGATTGGCCACTGATTTTTCACTCAATGGCCCAATCACACTCCACGAAGCAGCATCGTATACATCTTGGTCTAAGGGAAGTCCATTTCGTAAACAATCAATCAAACGCCAATCCATCAGAAAATCCATTCCACCGTGACCTCCTACCTGTTTGGCCAACTCTCCGATTCTTTTCACAATTTCGGGTTGGTATTTTTCTTCCAACGCTTTCATTTCCGTTTCCGAAATCCAGTCGTGCCCCGTTGAAATTCGTCCCGGCAGCGGATATTTCAGAGCCGTGGCTTTTGTACCACTTACCAAATGAATCCGCGAGTAAGGACGCGGTGAAGTCACATCGTGTTGAAGCATGATGGTTTTTCCTTTCTGCGTACGAATGGTCGTCGTATTCATATTTCCCCGAAAGGTCTTATTCGCAAATTCCTGAAACGTAGGATCCGTTTTAGCTACCTGTTTTGCCCTTGCCTCCAACATAAAATCGTTACTTGACATCGACACCAAGTAATCCATTCTGTCTCCCCGATTAATGTCCAGGACTTGACAAATCGGCCCCAATCCATGGGTTGGATAAAGATTTCCTTTGCGCACATTTTCTCTCAAGCGCCACAAATCGTACCGCTTGGTTTTATCAAAAAAAGACTCGTAAATATCGTGAATATAGGCTCCCTCTATGTGGACAACTTCCCCGAAAAAACCCTGACGGGCCATATTAAGGGTAAGTAATTCAAAAAAGTCGTAGCAGCAGTTTTCGAGCATCATGCAATGCTTGCGCGTGCGTTCGGAGGTTTCCACCAGTTTCCAACAATCTTCGACCGTCGTAGCGGCAGGGATTTCCATGGCAACGTGTTTGCCATGCTCCATGGCGTATAGGGCCATGGGAGCGTGCAAATTCCAAGGGGTACAGATGTATACCAAATCAATATCGTCGCGCTCACAGAGTTTCTTCCACTCATCTGCTTTGCCTGCATATACGACGGGCGAATGCGAAGTGCCTTCAAATTTCTTTTTTGCCGCTTCCGCTTTTTCGGGACGGATGTCGCACAGGGCTTTTACCTGTACATTTTCCAGAAAAACAATTCGTTCCAATGCCCCTGCCCCTCGGTTACCCAATCCGATGTAACCTATTCGAACAGTATCTATTTTGGGGGCAGCGTACCCGCACATATTAAATTGCTGGCGGTAAGGTCTTTGCGGAGTCTCCTTAGCCATTGCATTGGTGGACAAACCACTGCCTGCTACTCCTACGCTACTCATTCCAACAAGTTTGATGAAGTCTCTTTTTTTCATTGAAGGTATCGGTTGAAAGTCGTCATACAATCAAGCCAGTAAGGCTACTTTTTTACTTTATACCGCTTTGGTTATATTACTTAGAATTAAGAAAAAAGACTATTTTATTAAAACCTTTAATGGTTCGTCTCTTATCTTTTGTTTTTTTCCTAATTTGTGGCAGAATCAAGCTGAATCTTTCATAAACCCCAAATTTTTATGAATATTCCGTTTAAAATACCATCCATCCTAAACCGCAATTTTTAACCTAACTGATACATCACAAACCAACACTTCATGAAACTAAACATTACTACCAAAATTGTTATCGGCTTTGTACTAGGGGTCATTATCGGGCAAATTCTGCACAGTAATATGGATGCCGAACAGGCCGCCGCAATTGCCAATAAATTTCAAATCCTGAGTAAAGTCTTCCTCAAACTCATTAAAATGATTGTCGGCCCGCTGGTGTTTTGTACATTGGCCGTGGGAGTAGCTAAATTAGGCGACTTCGCAGTAGTAGGTCGAATTGGTATCAAAACCCTGCTTTATTTTTATTTTGCCACGATTTTATCACTCATTGTAGGTTTAGTGGTCGTCAACGTGACTCGCCCCGGCGAAGTGCAACAATGGCCGCGCCCTGCCGCAGGCACCGACACGGGAGTAACGGGCAAGTCCATGAAAACTCTCGAAGATTTTATTTTACACATTTTCCCAGATAGTTTTTTCAAAGCCCTTTCCGAAAACGAAATCCTTCAAATTGTGGTGTTTTCGCTGTTTTTCGGTATTGCCTTAGGGGCTGTAGGGGAACATGGCAAAAAACTCATTAAAGCCCTCGAAAGCCTTTCCGAAGTTGTTTTTAAAATTGTAGGTTACGTCATGCAATTGGCCCCTTTTGCGGTTTTAGGCGCTATGACGGGCGTAGTAGCTATGAAAGGACTCGAAATTCTGATTTCGTATGCGTACCTGATGGTGTGTTTCTTCGGAGGTTTGCTCTTCTTTATTTTTGGAGTGTTATGGGCCATTTGCCTCGTCATGAAAATCCCATACCTCAAACTGTTGGCACACGTCAAAGATTCTATGATTTTGACGTTCAGTACGGCAAGTTCAGAGGCTTCTTTACCGCAGCAAATCACCGCTTTGGAAAAATTTGGTTGCAGTCAGCGCATCATCGGATTTGTATTGCCTTTGGGTTATTCTTTCAACCTCGATGGCTCCATGATGTACATGACCTTTGCCACCGGTTTTATTGCCCAAGCCTACGGTATTCCCCTCACGATTCAGCAGCAAATAGCCATGCTTTTGACCCTGATGATTACCTCCAAAGGAATAGCAGGTGTACCGCGTGCTTCGTTGGTTGTGATTGCCGGGACGTTGGCGCAATTTAATCTGCCCGTCGAAGGTTTGGCTCTTTTGTTAGGTATTGATCCCTTCCTCGACATGGGCCGTTCGGCTACTTCGGTAGCGGGAAATGCCGTGGCAACAGCGGTAATTTCAAAGTTGGAAGGTGAATATACAGAAAGCTAAGAAAAATATACCTAACCCCTTGACTCTTTGAATGAAAAGGGCTACGTTCGGTAAATTTTTCCCAAACCTCTTTTTTCACTAAACCCTTTTCAAACAAATGGAACAAAACCTCCCCCTCGAAAAAGAAATTGCGGATTTTTTTGCCAAATTCCCTCCTTTTCCTGATAATGTAAAGGAAATTCTTGTTAAAATCGCTCCCTACCTTTGTATGTTGGGAGTATTGTTTGGCGGCATCGCTTTACTGGCTGTTGTAGGTATTGGTGTTGGCGCTTCCGCCCTTGGAGTCACTGCTTATGGAAGTATGGGAGTTTACTGGATTTCTATGGGTATTCTGGCAGTTATGGTTCTTTTGGAAGGATTAGCGATTTCGCCTTTGATGAAACGTCAGAAAAAAGGATGGAATAATCTTTACTACGTTTTTTTACTTAGTTTGGTCAATGGAGTTGTTGGCTTTTTAGGAGTGGGGGGTATGGTAAGCAACATCATTAGCCTTGCCTTATCGTTTGTTATCGGAGGTTGGATTTTGTTCCAAACTCGTGACAAATACGTTTAATAAGAATTTACAATAACAAAAGAGAGGCCGCGAATCGTCGTGGCCTCTCTTTTGTTATCGGCTTTTCATTTTTCGATTCAAATGCTCCGGTCCTAAGGTTTCGATTGTAAACTCGTGTTTGGGATAGGTTATCCAATGCGTATTGCCAATCAGTGTGGGATAGGGTTTAAAGGTAATAAGCTTCAGAGGCCATTTTCGAAGTTGCAAACTTGCTTCAACCAGTACGCAAAATGCAGCAGGCGGTTTCCGATATCCAAACGCATTCCGCAATTTTTCACTGATGAGCGCTGCAAAAACGGGCTTTACTATGGGCCGTAAAGGTTTTGGAAACCAATTTTCCACAATGCGAACTGTGGCATCGGCAATGGTACGATTGCTGTCTGTATAGCAGAACCAGCGTTTTTCATAGTTTTCGGCAAACGCCTTCATTTCTTCCAACGTTTCCGGTACATCCGTCAAATTCATTCGTTTACCCACTTCCCGAAAAAACAGAAACAACGCCTGTTTTTCAGGCGATGTAAAGGCACGCCAGCCGTATTTTTCCATCCAATCAATGGGATAGAACACAAAGGTGGACAGTACCAACAGATAATCATCGTTAGGAATGGGATAATGACCGTGAATCTTATTCATTTGCGAAATCGATCTTTGTCCCAATTCGCTGTCGTAGCCTGCCTGCATAAACTGCGCAATCAGAATACCCGTGTCATCGTACCGCTTTTGTCCTCGTTTTACAAACTCGCCCGTTTTTTGCAACAATGACGAAATACTCGGGCTAGCATAGGTATGAAAAAGTGCCAATTCCAACGAGCGCACCATGTCAAACGGAAACTCGTAGGAAGTCATTAAATGAACCATCCGTTGATGATCTTTCACGGGGTCGAGCCGTGCCAATTCTTCTCTAACGGAAGGATTGCGAAACAAAAAACCAATTTTTCGGTATGACATCATTGAGTTAAGGCTTGAGAGAGTGTGAAAGTTAAAAAGAAGCGAAAACTAATCTTTTTCTGCAATTTTATCTATAGAACTCCGCATTTGGATTTGTGTGGTCTGTAAAATCCAGTAATTCATCTAAACTCTTTTCTCGCTCGTTCAAAAACAAGGGTTTATGGAAAAAATGTAATTTTTGGAGTAAATACAGCAACTGCATTTTTTCGATTTCGGACAACGTACCCGCAATAATTAAACTTGCTTTCCGCATCTCCTCAAACGTTCCAAACAGAACTCCTTTTCCTTTTTCAGTAATTAATAAACGTTTACTTCTGCGGTCGATAAGGTCATCGGTCTGTTCAATGAGTTGGTTGTTCAGCAATCGTTTGATGACTTCCATGCCCGTTGTTTTTTCGTGAATGTTCATGTCGATAATCTCGCTCTTTGAACAGCCTCCGGTTTGCCAAATACCTGCCAAATAAGAAAAGTCGTCGATGGTAATCAGGTTGGAATGATTCAAGGCTTTTTTGATATATCCTTTGGCATAACGGTACAAAAAAGCAATCAATTGCGACAATAACGCCTCCACAGTCTCGCCATTTTCAAAACCAACGGTTGGGTCGACTGATTTCTCAAAAACCTGCTGATTCAGGTACGCTACAAAGCCCTCCATATCTTTCCGTTGCGACGGCGAACGTTGGGATTCGTACGCGGCCAAGTAGCCTATCAATTGTTGCAAAAGTTCGTAGTTCATGATTTTTATAGAGAAACATTCTAAAATGACACAATTATTTTGTTTTCGTACAAACAATTCAAAATTTAGAATGTTATCGTAATAAATAACCAAAAATCTATCTGTAATGTTTTTTATATCTATTGCAATGAGTCGTATGAAAGCCACAGGCATTATCAGTTTTTTACTTTTTACCACCATCAGCGTATTTGCTCAAAATACTGGTACTATTCTCGGAATCGTAAAAGACAAGCGTACCCAAGAGACGCTAATTGGAGTGACGGTTCAGGTAGAAGGAACTAACCAAGGAACCACTACCGACGTAGATGGCAAATTCAAACTCAGTTTACCGGTAGGCAGTTACAATCTCAAGGCAACCTTTGTGGGCTACAAAGCTGTCAGTAAATTTAACGTAGTACTTACCTCCGGTAATGCCCAACAAATCAATTTTGAATTGGAGGAAGAGGCGGTAGAATTGGCCGAAACAAAAGTAGTTTTCAACCGTTCGATTTCGGTCGCTTCTACTGAAACGCCCAATTCCATTCAAAAACTCACTACCGAAGAGATTAAAAATAACCCCGGAGGCAACTTCGACATTTCGCGCGTGATTCAGGTACTACCGGGGGTAGGCGGCACCGCAGGCTCCGTAGGTGGATTTCGTAACGATTTGATTATCAGAGGAGGAGGACCCAACGAAAATGTATTTTACTTAGACGGCATAGAGATTCCCGTCATCAATCACTTTGCCACACAGGGAAGTTCTGGCGGCCCGACGGGCATTCTGAACGTATCGTTTATTGAAGACGCGACCTTGAGTTCAAGCAGTTTTAATGCCCGCTACGACAATGCACTTTCGTCGGTACTCCAGTTTCGCCAACGCGAAGGAAACCCTGAGCGAGTTCAAGGAAACATTCGGGTAAGTTCTACCGAAATAGCAGGCACCTTGGAAGGACCCATTTCTTCTAAAACAACCTTTTTAGCTTCGGTACGACGTTCGTATCTGCAATTTTTATTCAAGGCCATTGACTTGCCCATTCGTCCTAATTATTGGGATTTTCAGTACAAAGTCACGCATAAAATCAACAAAAAAACAACCTTTACCGCGATTGGTGTGGGGGCGATTGATGAGTTTTCGTTTGCCGTTCCCAAAGAAAGCAGTCCCGAAAAAGAATATATTCTGCGTTCCAATCCCAATATTAATCAGTGGAATTATACGACGGGGTTTTCCCTGAAACGACTGCTCGAAAACGGCTTTCTGAATATTTCTTTAAGCCGTAATATGTTCAACAATCGCTTGGATCGATTTGAAGACAATCGCCAAGATAATGAGCAATACCGCGCGTTGAAAAGTGTTTCACAGGAAATTGAAAACAAACTGCGGATGGATGTCAATAAATTTATCGGCAAATGGGAATACAGCTACGGGGCTGTGCTGCAATATGTGAAATACAACAACAACTATTTCAACGTTTTACGCCGCGAAATCAAAAACGCACAGGGCCAAATTGTACAGCCCGGAATAACGGTAGCGTTCAATACTGCCGTTGACTTCTTCAAATACGGTGCTTTTGCGCAGGTGAATCGGAAATTACTCGACGACCGCCTCAACCTCTCAGCAGGGCTTCGTACGGACATGAATTCGTTTACCACTGACGGCAATAATCCATTCCAAACCCTGAGCCCGCGCCTATCGGCAAGCTATCAATTGAGCGATAAATGGCGTTTGAACGCTTCCGTAGGTCGTTACTTCAAAACTCCGATTTACACCGTTTTAGGGTACCGTCAAGATGGCAATTTTGTCAACAAATCCAATAAATACATTCGCTCTGACCACTTGGTAGCAGGACTTGAATTTATCCCAACGCCCACCACCCGCATTACGCTGGAAGGTTTCTCAAAAATGTATGACAATTACCCCGTTTCGGTACGTGACGGTATTTCATTGGCCAATCAGGGAGGAAACTTTGGAGCGATTGGCAACGAAACCGTTACGAGTATCGGCAAGGGCAGAAGTCGAGGAATTGAGTTTTTTATCCAACAAAAACTCACCAAAAATTTCTTTGGAGTGTTGAGTTACACCCATTTCAAATCCGAATTTACGGGCAAAGACGGCAAATACGTTGCCTCAGCCTGGAACACGCGCAATCTGGTTTCAACGCAATTAGGCTATAAATTCAAACGAGGCTGGGAGTTGGGCTTGAAATGGCTTTATCAAGGCGGCGCTCCTTATACACCGTTTGATTTGGTAACTTCCCAAAAAACCTACCTAACTACGGGAGTAGGTACCGAAGATTATGCTCGTCTGAATAGCCAACGTCTCAAAGCATTCAGTCGGGTAGATTTCAGAGTAGATAAAAAATGGAATTATAAGAAAGCATCAATTGACCTGTTCTTTGATTTCCAAAATGCGCTGTTAACTTCCAACGCCGCCATTCCCCAATACACTTTTGAGCGTTTGAGTGATAATTCAGGCTTTAAAACCAGCAACGGTCAAGCCCTTAAACTCGACGGCAGCAACGCCATCCCGCTCATTCTCGCCAACGAAGATGCCAATTTTACGCCTGCGTTGGGATTAGTTATTGAATTTTAACCTTCCTTTCAAAACGCGATAAATTTCACTCTGCGAAAGTTGACAAATTGCCAACTTTTGCAGAGTTTTGTATGATATGCGAATTATTGCTAAACGAGCGCTCAAAGAATTTTGGGATACTAATCCCGACTCCGAAAATTCATTATTAGAATGGCATGATACAGTAGTGAGCCTTAGTTGGAATACCCCAAATGCTGTAAAGGCCGCATTTAGCAATGCAAGTATTATTGATAATAATCGGGTGGTTTTCAATATAAAAGGCAATGGTTACCGGCTTATAACACACATTGATTACACTTTTGGAATTGTGTTTGTGCTATGGATTGGCAGCCATGCTGACTATGATAAGATTGATTCGAAAAAAGTAGAATTTAAACGGCGGAAACAATGACAATTAAACCAATAAAAACCGAAGAACAGTACGAAGAGGCCCTCCAACAAATTTATAATTTGTTACGAACTCACCCTCAACCAAACAGTGAAGCAGGAGATGAGTTGGAATTGATAGTAACGCTTGTGGAAGCGTATGAAGATATTCATTACCCAATGAGTGCTTCTGATCCCGTCGCTTATTTGCAAAACAAAATGCTTCAAAATGGCCTTTAACAAGTAGATCTAATTCCTTTTATTGGTGATAAAACAATGGTATCCAAGGTATTAAATCGTAAACGAGAATTAACTTTATCAATGATTAAACGCCTAAGTAAAGGACTTAATATTCCTATTTCACGTTTAGCAGGCGTATAAAAAATAAAAATGTCGAATTCATAATGCAGAGTGTCGAGTTATTTCATTTGACATTCTGCACTCTAAACTCGACACTTAAAAATTTACACCATCGCTCCCACTCGCTCCAGCAGTTTCTTGGTAGCTTTTATACCGTCGTATTCCGACATCGTTGGTCCTTCGTATTCAATGCCAATGATACCTTTAAACCCGCTGTCTTTCACGATTTTAAGAAGTTTGACATAATCTATTTTGACTTCATTTCCTTTATCGTCAAAGTCGTTGGTTTTAGCACTTACTCCTTTGGCATACGGCATTAATTCTTTGGTACCTACATAGCGGTCGTATTCGTTTTTGCAAGTACGTTCGCCTGCACCATACGACGATTCAATACAGAAATTACCAAAATCAGGTAAGGTTCCGCAGTTTTTCATGCCCACTTCTTTCATGACACCGGCCAACCATTTTCCATCCGACGAGTTTCCACCGTGGTTTTCTACAATCACATTGATTTTTTGCTTAGCTGCATACTCACTCAATTTTGCTAATCCGTCAGCAGCCTGCTTCGCTTGCTCCTCTTTCGTTCCCTGGCCGCGAGCATTCACCCGAATAGTTGCACACCCCAAGTATTTGGCACAATCCACCCATTGATAATGCTTCTCGACGGCCTCCATGCGTTTTTTAGCATCTGCTTCGCCAAGATTCCCCGCTGTGTCCACCATGATGAGGTGGTTTTTAATATCGTTGTCTTTGCAGCGTTGCAGCAGGTCATTCAGGTAAGCGGTATCTTTGGCTTTGTCCTTAAACATTTGGTCTACATATTCCACAATACCCACTCCAAACTCTTTCCGAGCTACCGCGGGAAAGTCTAAATTGGTCAGTTTCTTTTCGTTGAAGATCGTTTTGTGCAACGACCACTCGGCCAGAGAAATTTGGAACCACAATTTTTGGGGTTCCGCAGCAAAAACTTCCGGAGCCAAAGCAGCCATTCCTGCGGCAGCCCCTAATTGTTTGATAAAATCGCGACGATTGTTCATGATTGATTAAGAAATTAAGAAATCTGTTATGTTATTTCTGACCACAAATAGCTTGTAAAAGTAATGCCATATTACTCTTCAATTCGGCCTGGCCTGCTTTAACGTCTTGCTGAAGCTCTACAATCCTGTCAGTATGGTTGTCTATTTTCATTTCCATTCTGTCTACTTTTATTTCCAATCTATCAACTTTCGTTTCTACAGAAGAGACAGTTACTTTTAAGCCTGCAATATCAATAGAGTTTGAAGCTACTTTAAGGCTCAAATGTGCCAATTCTTCTGCAATTCTATCCTGCTTTAAAAGTATTTCAGATACAACTTCTTCAAGCTGAGATAAGCGTTCTTTTTCAGTCATCGGTATTTTTTATTTATGATGCAAATAACAAAAGAAAACCATTAAAGCCCAAATCTACTTTTTCCCTACATACCGCTCAAAAAACTCATAAATCCGCAACATACGATCAATACGCTGACGGGGATTTCCAGTACGGCTCAACTCGTGCGTTGCTCCTGGCATACGTACATATTCTACCTCACGCCCCAGCACTTTCAGCGATTTATAAAGCATTTCGCTCTGAATAATTCCCGTACGAAGATCATTTTCACCGTGTTTAATGAGAAAAGGTGTGTGAATTTTTTCTACGAAGGTATAAGGCGAATTGGCATCCATTGAAGCTTTAGTTTCAGCTTCCCACGGATAACCGCCAAAATACCCCGGCACCAAACGCCAGGCATTGCCTTCGCCCATAAACGTTGTGAGATCATACACTCCGCGTTGGGCAAAAGCCGCTTTGAAACGATAATCGTGGGCAATAATCCAAGCCGTCAGATAACCCGCGTACGAACCGCCCGTAATTACTTGCTTTGTCGTATCGGCCCAAGATTCCTTCGCAGCTTCCGAACAAGCCCGCAATACATCATCGGCCGGGCCGGTACCCCAATCGCGGTAATTGGCTTTCATAAATTCTACACCATAACCTCCAGAACCGCGTGGATTAGCATAAACAACCCCATATCCCTGTGCGCAGAAAAACTGATGTTCATGCCACATGGAAGGTTCTCCCGGCCCCCACATCGCCGTTGGACCTCCGTGCATATTGAGCAAAAGCGGATATTTTTTACCCGCTTCTGCAAACGTTGGTTTCATAATCCAATACTCAACCGTTTGACCTTTTGAATTTTTAAAGGTGTGCTTTTCGGGCATACTCAGGGCTTTTTTGCTTACCCAATCATTGTGGGTCGAGAGTTTTGCCGCATTTTTCATCAACACATCAGCCTGATACAATTCCGACGGATTGAGAACTTCTGTTTTAGAATAGACCACCTTATTGGCAATCACATCAAAATCGGTAACGCCGGTGTCATAATCAGACAATTGTTCCACTTTATCTATGGTTGGAACCGCTCTGAAAAGCGGCGTACCACCGTTGGAAGAAGCCGTAAAATAGACGTAATCTACCTTCCCAACTTCTTTCTTACTCTTAGGAAAAGTCAGCGTTACCCATTTCAAATTGCCGGGGGAGCGGTCAAATGGATTGATGGTGTATTTTGCATTTGGAGTTTTTAGATTCAAAAATCCTAAGTGACCTTGGTCGAGCGTTGCGGGTTTAACAGCAGCTTGGGAAGAAATGAACGTTAGCCATTGTCCATCGGGCGACGGAGTCGGTTGACCAAAAGTACGGCCTTTTTCAACCAATACAGTCCGCATTCCAGTGCCATCAGCATTCATGACGCAGATACGGCTTTCCGAGTCACGGTCTGGGTGAATAAGGCTGTCGGCCCGAGTTGAAAACCAAATTTGTTTGCCATCGCCCGACCAAGCCGCACCCGCATAGGAATAAAAGCCTTTGGTAAGCGAAACAGGTTTGGCCCCTTCTTTCACTTCAATGACCAGTAAATGGGAAAAATTTAATTCTTGTCCAGCAGAAGCTTCTCCCTGAAAATTGAGGCGATTGATCACTTTCACTTTTTTATCTTCCACATCTTTATCCAAATACGCCCTAATTTCTTCAATCGTCCCGTCAGGGTTAGGCTTGGCTGTATTCTTCTTCAAAAACTCATTTCTGGCAAAACCTGCTTTTTCCAAACTCCAGGCAGGTCCAATTTTAGTAGGATTTAACGTAGAATCAGTCATCAGTACTGAAAAAGCAGGGGCGGTAGAAAACAAAATTTGGCGACCATCGGGAGAAAACTGAGGGGCCGAAGCACCGTGTTTATAATCTGTCAATTGCCAAGCTTCACCACCGTCAAGCGGCATAATAAAAATTTGAGACTTGCCTTTCACCGCTCTCACAAATGTCACGCTTTTACCATCAGGACTCCATGATGCCTGGCTTGCGCTCTCGTTGCCGCGTGTAATGGCTCGCGGTGGTGTTTTAGCTTCCAAATCCATCAACCATAAATGAGTACGATATTCATAATCAAGGGCTTCTGAAGCAGGCTCAAGCGCTGTAACCGTGTAAATCGCCCGTTTCCCATCGGGAGAAATGGCAATGCCGCCTACCTGCTTAATACGTGTCAGATCAGAGGCTACGATTTTTTCTTTGGTTTGGGAAAAACTGCTGATTGCATGATAAAAGAGAACAGTAGTCAGAAAAACACTTCTCGTTAGGTTAGTAAAAAATTGCATAATTAAAGGTTTGTTGATTTCACCTCTAAAGTAAGCACTTTCCCGGATTTGTCAATTAAGTAAGAGGTTTTAGCGTTACCTTTGCACTACATAAGTATAATTAAGTATTGAATTTAAGAGAGATTCTATGCGAAATGTAAAAGTGGGGCTGGTGCAAATGAGTTGCATCGCTGATGTTGAAGCTAATGTAGAAAAAGCCATTGCCAAAACCCGCGAAGCAGCGGCTTTGGGTGCACAGATAGTTTGTTTGCAGGAGTTGTTTAAATCGCTTTATTTCTGTGATGTAGAAGACCACGCCAATTTTAATTTAGGAGAGGCTATTCCCGGTCCAACCACCGAACGGTTTGGCGAATTGGCCAAAGAACTGGGGATTGTTATTATTACGTCTTTGTTTGAAAAACGCGCCCCTGGGCTTTATCACAACACCACTGCTGTCTTAGACGCTGATGGCAGTTACCTGGGAAAATACCGTAAAATGCACATTCCCGATGACCCAGGCTATTACGAAAAGTTTTATTTTACTCCCGGAGATTTAGGGTATAAAGTATTTAATACTCGTTTTGGAAAACTCGGCATCCTGATTTGCTGGGATCAATGGTACCCCGAAGCAGCACGAATTACCAGCCTGATGGGCGCCGAAATCCTGTTTTATCCTACAGCTATCGGTTGGGATACCAATGAACAAGACCCGGCTATGAATGAAGAACAATACAATGCCTGGCAAACCATTCAGCGCAGTCATTCGGTAGCGAATGGCGTGTATGTTGTATCTGTTAATCGTGTGGGTCGCGAAGCTGACCAGCAATTCTGGGGAGGTTCATTTGTGTCAAACCCTTTCGGGAGCCTGATGCATTTGGCCTCTCACGACCAAGAAGAAGTAAAAGTGGTTGAGTTGGATTTGGACAAAACGGAGTACTACCGCACTACATGGCCTTATCTCCGCGACCGCCGTATTGATAGCTATCAACCAATTACTAAGCGCTTAATTGATGAATGATTTAGTTTACAGTCCATAGTTGATAGCCCATAGATTACCATATCCATATTTTTCAACGACAATCCGTGGGCTATTGACCGTGGACTATAAACTATTTATGTCTTTCTTTCAACACCTCCACAATATCGTCCAAATCCATTCCACGTTGTTCGAGAAGAATGAGATAATGGAAAAGTAAGTCGGCCGCTTCGCCTTTAAAAAGGTCGTCATTGGTGTCTTTAGCTTCAATCACTAATTCAACCGCCTCTTCACCCACTTTTTGCGCGATTTTATTTACTCCTTTTTTAAAGAGTTTGCTGGTATAAGATGATTCTGACGGATTGTTTTTTCGATCACGAATGATTTGTTTTTGCAAATAATTCAGAAAAGAAGCTTTTCCTTCATTTTTTTCAAAAAAACAGGTATCAGCCCCTGTATGGCAGGTTGAACCAACGGGTTGGGCCTTGATAAGAATCGTGTCTTGGTCGCAGTCGGCTAAAATAGCTTTGACGTGTAGAAAATTTCCTGATGTTTCGCCTTTGGTCCAAAGACGCTGTTTACTACGGCTGAAGAAAGTAACCACCTTTTCGGCTTCCGTCTTAGCCAAAGATTCTTCATTCATGTATCCCAACATCAACACTTTACCTGTTTCGTGGTCTTGCACTACGGCAGGTATCAATCCATCGGGGGATTTTTCAAAATTGATTTCCAAACTTTATTCAGAGTTAAAAAATTGAAAATTTAAAAATGAGCTAACTGAATTTTTACAGTATTGTCTTTTCAAATTTTCAAGTCAGTGTTCATTAATTTCCAAAACTTGCGTAAAGGCGAACGTCATCCAACATTATTTCATCGCCGCACATAATCACCAAACGCTCAATCACGTTTCTCAACTCACGAACGTTTCCCGTCCATGGCAACGATTTGAGGTGTTGAATGGCATCGGGTAAAATTACTTTGGGAATACCGCCGTATTCCTGTGCAACATCGTACAGGAATTTCTCGGTCAAAAGTCCAATGTCTTCACGCCGTTCTGAAAGAGGCGGTACGTGAATCGGAATTACATTAAGACGGTGGTATAAATCTTCGCGAAATCCACCTTCTGAAATTTCACGTTTCAAATCTTTATTGGTTGCCGCAATCACCCGCACGTTGATTTTGATTTCTTTGTCGCCACCTACGCGGGTAATTTTGCTTTCCTGTAAAGCTCTCAACACCTTGGCTTGAGCCGATAGACTCATGTCGCCAATCTCGTCCAGAAAAAGCGTGCCGCCATCAGCTTGTTCAAACTTCCCGATACGTTGCTTAATAGCGCCCGTAAATGCCCCTTTTTCATAACCAAACAACTCACTTTCAATCAATTCCCCCGGAATAGCGGCACAGTTTACCTCAATCAATGGCTTGTTGGCACGATTACTTCGTTCGTGAATTTGTTTTGCCACCATTTCCTTGCCCGAACCGTTGGCACCGGTAATAAGTACCCGAGCTTCGGTAGGAGCTACACGACTGATGGTTTCTTTAACTTTACGTATGGGAGCGGATTCACCTACAATCTCATTGATTTTGAAAATGCGCTTTTTCAAGTTAGCAGTTTCT
Source organism: Runella sp. (assembly GCF_027484545.1). Lineage (GTDB taxonomy): Bacteria > Bacteroidota > Bacteroidia > Cytophagales > Spirosomataceae > Runella. The sequence goes on from NZ_JAIXST010000227.1 coordinate 22,918, forward strand.
GCCACCAATTTCGACTTTTCAATGGCGTTTCGTACCGAAACCAACAAACGATTCAAATCCGGTGGTTTGGTGATGAAATCAAATGCACCGCGCTTGGTAGCTTCTACAGCATTTTCGACACTCCCAAAAGCAGAAATCATGATAAATTGCGTCGAACGCCCAGCTTCGCCTGCTTTCAACAACACTTCGAGACCTTCCAATTTAGGCATCTTAATGTCGCACAGAGCCACATCGTAAAAATTATTCAGAATCATGTTGAGGCCTTCTTCGCCATCTTTAGCTTCTTCGACCTCGTAATCTTCGTATTCTAAAATATCCCGCAAAGCAGCGCGGATACTTTTTTCATCATCCACAATTAGGATTTTTGCCATCTATTTTTTTGATGAATTAATCGTTAAAATGTTAATTGCTTACGTGTTAATCGTTCATTAGAAACAGTTAAGCCTTTAACTTTTTCGATTGAAAACATTAACTTTTAACTGAGATAAGCACTAAGTTGGGCAAATTTAACAAACCAACCGCGAAAATTACACGAAAGAATCTCGCTTTTGCAAATATTTTGAAAAGTAGTTGCCTGAATAACTGCATTTTTGCTTTATTCAAACCGATACCCGTACTGTTTGGTGATTTTTTTCTTTTTCATCTTCTCTACGGTCATGCTCATTCTAATGTCTTTGAGAGGTCGGTCAAAACCATCTTTACGCTGACGGGCAATGCTGTCTAGGACAGCCAATCCACTGATAACTTGCCCAAATACTGTGTAGTTTCCATCTAAATGAGGTGTTCCTCCGAGGGTTTTATAGGTTTCTCGCTGAACATCTGTAGGCATTCGCGTTCCCGCCATTCGTTTTAATTGAACTTCCAGCTCTGAGTCGTTATACACTTTTCCCTGAACAATATAAAATTGGCACGCCGACGATTTTTTTTCGGGATTGCCGTCTCGAGCAGCGGCCAATGCCCCTTTTTTGTGAAACAGTTCGGGACGAAACTCCGCCGGTATACGTTCCATATTTCCTCCGCCACCGCCAAGACGCTCATCAGGTTTTGCCTTTTTAGAGTTGGGATCACCTCCCTGAATCATAAAACCCTGAATAATGCGATGAAACAATAAACTGTCGTAAAAATGTTCATCGACCAGTTTTAAAAAGTTTTGTTTGTGGAGAGGCGTTTGGGCATACAATATGGCCTTCATGTCTCCGTACGATGTGTGAATGGTAATGAGTTTATCTTTTTTAGACTTCTTTTGAGCAAAAGCCGGATAAAAAGTCAGCAACAGAAAGAGTAAGCAAAGGTGTTTCATTAGGTATTGGCTCTTTTTTTTCACGAAATTGCATTCAAAAAAAACGTTTCCCAAATTCTTTATGCCTGTTAACAAGCGTAAAATTTTCAATGACCCCGTTTACGGTTTCATCAATATCCCCTCTGATTTGGTTTTTGACTTAATCGAACACCCTTACTTTCAACGGCTTCGACGAATTCGGCAATTGGGATTGGCGGAATTGGTATATCCCGGAGCGCTGCATACCCGATTTCATCATGCTTTGGGAGCGATGCATTTGATGGGTCAGGCTTTAAATACGCTTCGTTCCAAAGGGCATTTGATTTGGGAAGCAGAATCAGAAGCTGCACAAGTCGCCATTCTGCTGCACGATATTGGGCATGGGCCTTTTTCACACGTACTGGAAAAAACCATTTTAGCGGGTGTACCCCACGAATATCTTTCATTGGAGCTTATGAAAGACCTGAGCCGTCAGATGGACGGAAGGCTCGATATGGCGGTTCAGATGTTTGAAGGGAGTTATCCTCGTCAGTTTTTTCACCAGTTGATTTCCAGTCAATTGGACATGGACCGGATGGACTATCTCAATCGTGATTGCTTTTTTACGGGCGTTGCCGAAGGCGCTATCGGTACCGACCGCATCATTAAGATGCTTGATGTCGTCAATGACCAATTGGTAATAGAATCCAAGGGTATTTTGAGTATAGAGAACTTTCTTAACGCTCGACGCCTCATGTATTGGCAGGTGTATCTGCACAAAACATCTATTTGTGCAGAAGTCATGCTCGTTCAGGCCATCAGGCGTGCTCGGGAACTCGCAATGAGTGGAGATTCCGTTTTTGCCTCGCCCGATTTCTCATTATTTTTGAACAATACGGTGACGATGCTACAATTCAAGGAGAATCCCGTATACCTTCAATCTTTTACGCAAATTGATGACTATGATATATGGGCCTGTCTTAAAGCCTGGACCAAACATCCCGATTTTGTTCTTTCCACTATTTGCCAACGGATACTGAACCGAAAATTGTACAAAATCAGGTTTTCAGATCAACCTTTCGACCAAAATCAATTTCAGGAAATTCATCAGCAACTGCGAGATCAGGGCATTTCTGACGGGTGGCACGACTATTTTATGGTATTGGGCCAATCCAGCAACGCGGCTTATGTATCCAGCAAAGAACACATACTCATTAAAATGAAAGACGGGAGCGTATGCGACATTGCCAATGCCTCTGATTTACCGACAATTAAGGCCTTGAGTAATATTGTCCGAAAGTATTATGTTTGTTGGATGAAACCTCTAACTTTGCAGTCTTAAATGAGACCGTATGGAATTTACCGTCAAGCAGATTGCCGGGCTGCTAGGAGGAGAAATAGAAGGAAATGACAATCTGAAAATCAGCCAGTTATCTAAGATAGAAGAGGGCAAATCTGGCACTATTTCTTTCTTATCGAATCTAAAATATGAGCCTTATTTATACACTACTGAAGCTTCGGCGGTTATTGTAGATAAGCGTTTTGAACCCAAAAAAGCGTTTAAAACTACCCTTATTCGGGTCGAAAACTCATATACTGCATTCACTCAGCTTCTTCAGCAATATGAACAAATCATCAAAGGCGAAAAGCGAGGAATAGAGCAACCCTCCTACATCGGAGAGGGTTCTACCTTAGGTGAAAACCTGTATTTAGGTGCTTTCGCCTACATCGGTCTTAATTGTCGAATTGGCAAAAATGTTAAGATTTATCCGCAAGCTTACATTGGTGATAACGTCAAAATTGGTGATGGGACGGTTGTTCATCCGGGTGTACGAATTTATAACAATACCGTCATTGGAGAAAATTGTACTTTTTTTGCGAATGCGGTCATTGGCAGCGATGGATTTGGATTTGCGCCTCAAGCTGACGGAACTTACAAAACAATTCCACAATTGGGCAACGTAGTCATCGAAGACAATGTAAGTGTAGGAGCATGTTCATCTATAGACTGCGCTACTATAGGTTCCACAATTATCCGACAAGGTGTAAAACTGGATAATTTAGTACAGGTTGGACATAACGTTGAAATCGGTAAAAATACCGTAATTGCTGCTCAGGCAGGCATAGCGGGTTCGACTAAAATCGGAGAGAATTGCGTCATAGGAGGACAAGCCGGTTTTAATGGACACATTACTGTTCCGAATGGCACCAAGGTAGGCGGGCAAGCTGGCATTACGCGTACTTGGACCGAAGAGGGGCTATCGCTTAACGGAACTCCCGCTCTTGAAATTAAGGACAGTTTACGGGCGGCAGCAATTTTTCGAAAATTACCTCTTTTAGAAAAAAGAGTTCAGGCGTTAGAGAAACATAACAAAGAAGATAAACAATAGGAATGTTGAACATTAAACAACAAACCATCGAAAAAGCGGTATCTGTATCGGGTGTAGGTTTGCACACGGGCGTTTTAGCTACTATGACTTTTCTGCCGGCCCCCATCAATCATGGCTATAAATTCCAACGGATAGATTTGGAAGGACAGCCCATCATTGATGCCGACGTGGACAATGTAGTGGATGTGTCGCGCGGAACCACCCTTGAGCAAAGCGGTGCACGCGTATATACCGTCGAGCATACCTTGGCTGCTTTGGTTGGCTTACAGATTGATAACGTTCTGATCCAACTCGACGGTCCGGAACCGCCTATTATGGATGGAAGTTCTATCAAGTTTGTGGAGGCCTTACGCGAAGCGGGGATTGAAGAGCAAAATGCCTCGCGCAATTATTTTGAAATTCCCGAACCGGTTCGCTACATCAATGCGGAGAAAGACATTGAGATGGTGGCTTTACCGCTCAATGATTACCGACTTACGGTAATGGTGGATTACAATTCACAGGTAATCAACAGTCAACATGCCTCCCTCAACGATATTTCGACTTTTGCCCGCGAGATTGCTTCCTGTCGTACGTTTTGTTTTTTGCACGAACTGGAGGCACTTTACAAAGCTAATCTCATCAAAGGCGGAGATTTAACCAACGCCATTGTCATTGTAGATCGTGATGTAGAAGAAGGCGAGTTGGATTATTTGTCGCAATTGCTCAATAAGCCCAAGATAGGAGTCAATAAAAAGGTAGGAATTCTGAATAACTTAGACCTTCACTACCCCAATGAAATGGCTCGCCATAAACTTCTTGATGTAGTGGGAGATTTAGCATTGATAGGAAGACCCATCAAAGCCCAAATTTTGGCTGCCCGCCCGGGCCATGCCGCCAACGTAGCTCTCGCCAAAAAAATTAAGAAATTGATGGGAGCGGCCAAGAGCCACGTTCCCCATTATGACCCGAAAGTAGCGCCTGTGATGGATTTGAAGCGAATTTGTGAACTCCTTCCCCACCGCTATCCATTTTTGATGATTGACAAAATCGTTTATATGGACGAGACCAGCGTGGCGGGTCTCAAAAACGTGACGATGAACGAACCATTTTTTACAGGGCATTTTCCAAACAATCCGGTAATGCCGGGAGTTTTACAAATGGAAGCGATGGCGCAAACGGGTGCAATATTAGCCCTTAGCAGTCAACCTGACCCCGAGAATTATTGGCCTTTTCTGGCAGCGATTGAAAATTGCCGTTTTCGTCGGAACGTTATTCCTGGAGATACCGTCATATTTAAGTGTGAATTTACAGCACCTATCAAACGTGGAATTGTCAAAATGCACGGTGCGGGCTATGTAGCCGGCCAACTTGTTTGCGAAGCTGACATGACTGCAAGTTTAGTAAGAAAAAGATGATTCAACCATTGGCATACATACACCCGGAGGCGAAAATCGCCCATAACGTTGTAATTGAACCCTTTGCGATTATCCACAAAGATGTTGAAATCGGTGAAGGCACTTGGATAGGTTCACACGCGGTCATTAATGAGGGCGCTCGGATTGGCAAAAATTGCAAAATCTACTCGGGAGCGGTGATTTCATCTACTCCTCAGGATTTAAAATTTAAAGGCGAATACACGCTTACTTACATTGGCGATGAAACCATCGTCCGCGAATACGCAACCATCAGCCGTGGCACAGAAGAATACCGTAAAACCGAAATAGGCAGCCATTGCCTTATCATGGCTTATGCACACGTTGCACACGATTGTCGCATCGGCAATTATTGTATTATCGTGAACAATGTCCAATTGGGCGGTCACGTTCATCTGGGTGATTGGGGCATTATCGGCGGTTCAAGCTCCGTGCATCAATGGGTAAAAATCGGCCAACATGCCATGATTTCTGGAGGTTCTTTGGTTCGGAAGGATGTTCCTCCTTTTACCAAGGCCGCACGTGAGCCACTTTCTTATGCTGGAGTAAATTCAATCGGATTGCGTCGCCGTGGATTTACTAATGAGCAAATTGCTGATATTCAGGAAGTTTACCGATATATCTATTTAAAAGGACTGAACAATTCGGAAGCATTGGAACACATCGAAATCGAACTTCCTCCTTCGGCCGAGCGCGATGAGATTTTGAATTTTATTCGTAATTCCGAGCGCGGTATCATCAAAGCGCCGAGTGGAACGAATGTAGAACCTTCTGAGGACTAAACGATTGGGGTTCTTATATTTCTCAAAGCGGAATCCGTATCAAGTTCCGCTTTGAGATTTTTTTTATCCAAACAAGTCACTTGATAAGTAGCGATCGCCACGATCACAAACGATGAAGACAATTACTCCTTCTTCTAATTCTTCGGCCAACTGAATAGCTGCGTGGGCTGCCCCTCCGCTGCTCATTCCCGCAAAAATACCTTCAACCTTTGCCAAATCACGCGCTCTTTGGGTAGCGTCTTCCTGAGAAACTTCCAGCACTCTGTCTACGCGCGACGGTTCAAAAATTTTGGGCAAATACTCTACCGGCCATTTCCGAATTCCGGGAATACTCGACCCGTCAGTCGGTTGGCACCCCACGATTTGAACATCAGGGTTCTGTTCTTTCAGGTACCTCGAAGTACCCATAATGGTGCCAGTAGTACCCATGGATGACACAAAATGCGTAACTTTTCCGTCGGTATCGCGCCAAATTTCAGGACCGGTGGTACGATAATGAGCCAGGTAATTTTCAGGATTAGCAAATTGATTGAGCATCAAATATCCACCTTCGGCTACTTTTTCGTCGGCATAGTCCCGCGCTGATTCGATGGTATCGGTCAAAATAACTTTTGCCCCAAAAGCCTCCATCGTCAATACTCGCTCGCGGGTTGAATTTTTGGGCATTGTCAGTTCAATTTCAATCCCGTACAGCCTTGCAATCATCGCTAAAGCTATCCCTGTATTACCGCTGGTAGCCTCAATCAATTTCATACCAGGTTTAATTTCACCGCGCTCTACAGCGCCTTTTATCATGCTGTAAGCGGCGCGGTCTTTTACGCTTCCGCCCGGGTTATGGCCTTCCAGTTTTCCCAATAATTTTACTTTGGGATTAGGGTTCATTCGTGTCAGCTCGACGAGGGGGGTATTTCCTACAAAATCTAAAAGAGTGGGCATTTAGTGCTATAAGGTTTGCGTTATTTAAAATAATTACGATAAATTTGTTCAAAAAGTTGCACCCATGGAAGCTTTACAAATCGAAAATACAGACAAATACCTAAGGATAACCTTGGATAAAGAAGCGTTTGATGGAACGCAAATTATGGATTTATTAGAATACTTACGCACAGAAGACCTCGTGAAAAGGGCACAATTTGATGAATCTATTCTGGATTTAAGCAAAACCATTAAAAAAGAATGGTGGTCAAAACATAAAAGTGGCCTTTTGAAATAACATGGACACTATTGTTGTGGATGCCAATGTCCTGTTTTCAACACTTATCTCTAACAATCGAAAAAGTCGATTACTTCTTTCTGACAGTCAATATAAGTTCTTCGCCCCAAAGTACATCTTTGTAGAGCTTTTTGAACACAAAGAAACCATTATTCAAAAAGCGCACATTTCGGAGTCGGAAATCTATGAATTATTAGATAATATTCTCCAACATATCCACTTTGTTGGTAATGACTTTATTTCGACCAATCAGTATTGGCAGGCTTATCGTCTTTGCAAGGACGTTGACGAAGAAGATACTCCCTTTGTAGCTTTAACGTTGGCATTAAAAGCAAGATATTGGACAAGAGACGACACTTTAAAAGTCCATCTTCGCAGTCAGGGATTTAACGATTTCTTTGAACCTTATTAACTAAAACATGAGTGTTCTCAAAAAATTAGCCAGCGAAACTGCGCTGTATGGAGTAAGCAGTATTCTCGGACGAGCCATTTACTGGTTTTTAGTACCTCTGCACACTTACGTTTTTTTACGTCCCGGTGAACTTTCATCCAACACAGAGCTCTATAGTTGGGTAGCATTGTTTAACGTGGTTTACACATTTGGAATGGAAACCGCCTTTTTTCGATTTGCAAATCGCTCTCCTGAGCACCGTCAGGTCTATTTCAATCAAGCACTTACCGCTATTATACTGGTGAGTCTTGTTTTTTCTGGACTCTTAATGATAGCCGCCCCTACCGTAAGCGACCTGCTTGATTATCCGGGCGAATCTTCCAATATCATCTATTTAGCCATTATCGTAGCAATTGATGCCGTAGTGGCCATTCCTTTTGCTCGCCTTAGGTTAGAAAAAAAGGCAAAGAAATTTGTTCAAATTAAAGTTATCAATATTGTCATCAATGTGTTACTTAATGTGTTTTTTCTGCTGATTTGCCGAGATATTTCATTAGGAAAATACCTTCCTTCTTTGCAGTCTTTGGGTGCTTTTTTATATCGTCCCGAGATAGGTCCAGGGTATATTTTCATTGCCAATTTGATTGCCAATGCCTGCTTTTTGATTTTGCTGAAAGACGCCTTTAAAGGATTTAAGTTTACATGGAAAGGACCCCTTTTCAACGAAATGTGGGTATATGCCTATCCTATTCTCATTCTCGGTTTGGCCGGTACAGTCAATCAAATGGCCGACCGTTGGTTCTTAAGACACTTGCTACCGGCGGGTTTCTACCCGAATCTTACTTCTGAGGATGCACTTGGTATTTACGGCAGTTGTTATAAACTATCTGTTTTTATGTCGTTGGCTATTCAGTCTTTCAAGTATGCTGCCGACCCCTTCTTTTTCTCAAAAGCCGAAGACAAAAATGCCCCACAATTGTTGGCATCAGTTATGAAATGGTTTGTAATTGTGTGCGTAATTTTATGGGTTGGCGTAAGTCTCAATGTTGATTTCTTAGGTCATTATATGCTTTCAAAGGCATATCGTGTGGGCCTTGATGTTGTTCCCGTTTTATTACTGGCAAACTTGCTTTTAGGTATTTACTATAATTTGGCTTTTTGGTTCAAACTCACTGACAAAACTCATTTTGGTACGCTTATTACAGTTATTGGGGCCATATTGACTGTGGGACTCAATATTTTATTGATTCCGCAACTGGGTTATATGGCTTGTGCGTATGCTTTTCTACTTTCAAGTGCTATAATGTGTATACTATGCTATCTTTTGGGAGAGAAATATTACTCCGTTCCCTATCAAGTCACATCAGCCTTAGGCTACATTGGAAGTGCGGGATTAGTGATTTACCTTTCGTCATTGGTCAAAATCTCTAATCTGTGGGTATCTGTTCCTTATCATTTGGCGTTATGTCTGCTGTACGGATTAGGCATTTTGCTCGTTGAACGGGATTCAATACCTTTGAGAATTCGTCAAAAAATTAAAGTTTTGAATTAAAATTTTCTTCTAACTGCAATAGACGCTATGGTTTTCGCGATATACGCAAGAAAAATTGCTCGCTTATTTGTTTACTTATTCGTTTTCACTCTACTTTCCTGTGATTCTAACTCTGTTTTTAAAGACCACGAAGACATCGAAGACGGGCAATGGTATCTCAAAAACGAGCCGTCGTTTACTTTTGAGATTACTGACACGACAAAGACTTATAACATTTACTATTTGGTTCGTAACAGCATAGCTTATCCTTATTACAATTTATACGTAAAACGGTTTTTAATTAACGACAAAAAGAAAATCGTTAACGAAGCTCTGAATGAATTGATTCTAATGGATGAAAAAACGGGAAAACCCATGGGCGATGGGCTGGGCGATTTGTTTGACCATAAAATCATTGCTCTCAAAAATTACCGTTTTCCCCGCGCAGGTAAATATACCTTCAAAGTTCGCCAATACATGCGTCAGGATCCATTACCTGCTATTTTGAGCATGGGCGTAAGTGTAGAATCTACAGCAAGTAATCAGCAGCAATAAATCCAAGCAGTATTTAATCTGTGTTCTGGCACAACCTATGGAAAGTTTTCTCCCTTTTTTTCCTTTAAATTTGGTAGCTTATCCTACCGAAAATCTAAACCTACATATTTTCGAACCCCGCTATCGGCAGTTAATCAACGAGTGCTTAGAGGAACAAAAAACGTTTGGAATTCCGGCTTTTATCAACAACAAGCTTCCTGGCTACGGTACTGAAATGCAAATCGTGAGTCTCTCTAAAAGCTATGAAGATGGACGAATGGACATCAAAACTAAGGGATTGAAGGTATTTCGGATGCTGAATTTTCAAAATCCTGTACCCAATAAATTATACGCGGGTGGCAGAATTACCTATGTAGAAGATACCGACACGCCAGATGGAGTCATTTCAGAATTACTGCTTCAGCTTGATCGGTTGCACCATATTCTTCAAACTAAAGTAAATTTTGACACCCAAGTACAGCAGTTTTCGTACCAAATAGGCCATAAAGTGGGACTTTCGCAAGAAGAAGAATACCATTTGCTTACAATAGATTCTGAAACGGAACGACAACGATACATTCTTCGTCACCTCAACAAAGTCGTTCCAGTAATGTCTGAAATGGAACGCACCAAAGAGCGAATTAAGCTCAACGGGCATTTTAAGAATTTGGACCCGTTGAATTTTTAAGAGACCTGCGTTTTGCCTTCACATCTTTTTTATCCACGCCCTAAATGGCGTGGCGATTACCTTTTTACAAAAATCACCACAGATCCAAATTACCTTTATCTCATTCTGAACAAATTCTCCAAATCTCGTTTGCCACTGACAATCCCGGCTGCCATTTCGCCCAAAGCGGGGCCGTGCTTGTAGCCGTGTCCTGATCCGCCACCTAAAAACCAACAATTGTCTGCCTCGGGATGAGTATCCAAGATAAAATTCCCATCAGGCGAATTTTCATAAGGACATACGCGGCTTTCAACTAAAGGTGCATTTTTGAGCGCCGGAAAACGGTGACTCATAAAAGCCCGTGCTTTTGCCAAAACATCGGGATTCGCTATTCTTTCTCCGTTTGTTGGGTCAAAACGTTCTCCCCGTTTATCTACGCCAATTTTAAAGCCCCGATAGGCATTTCCCGGAATTCCATAGTAAAAATCCACTCCATCCAAATCTATCCACGCCGGCATTTGATCAAAAAGCTGCGTATGTGAGGCAGGAACGCCTAAATAGTACGCTTCCTGTTTGGTACATGTAATTGTTTCCCCAATCACTTCGGGGAAAAGTTTACCCAGCCAAGACCCACACGCAAACAGGAAAGTATCCGCCGCAAACGTAGAACCATCGGAAAGAGTTAAGGAAGTCAAACGCCCCTTCTCAATCTTGTTTGGCTGAACAAATGCATTCACATAAGCGCCTCCTCCTCTCACAAAAGCCTCTTGAACGGCTTGGCAACTTTCGCGGGCTTTGAGATAGCCGCCGTAGGGATCCAACACCAAATGATGTAAGTCGGCCGTATTTATATGGGGATATTTTTGGGCAGCTTCCTGGGGTGAAAAATACTGATACTCCAGCCCGTGTCTACGCATAAATGGCTGCGTAGCTTCAATCATTTCGGGAGATTCATCGTAGCAAAACCACAGTACACCTGCATTAAAGAACAGGGATTTATTCCAACGGTGCTGATGTTCCCGCCAAAGTTCAATGGCTCGTACATTCAGGTCAAAGTACGTTTCATTTGCACCGTAGGTAGAGCGGATTACTCTTGTTTCATCCCCTGAACTGGCCCGCGAGTTGCCCGGCCCCCAAGCGTCTATGAGAGTAACACGATACCCCAACCGCCGAAGCCACAAAGCAGTCCACCCCCCAAATGCCCCTGCACCTACAACGGCAATGTGAGTGTTAGTTCCCAACAAATTACCCCGACGGGGCGCCAAGTTTTTATAATTATTTCGGGGGGCAAAAGTAGGTTGGTCAGACATAATTTATTGAGTTTACAGTATCTTCGCACCAACTTATGAGAATTTTACTTATTCACCAATATTTTCTGGAAGATGATGACGGTGGCGGTTCCCGTTGGAACGAAATCAGCCGTTTTTGGCAGGCAGAAGGCCACGAAATAACTGTTATTGCAGGAATGGTACATTATATGGGTCACCGTTCCGCTAAATATTCGGGAAAACATTTTCTGAAGGAAACCAATCGAGACAGCGTGCAAGTGATTCGTTGCCACGTGTCTGAATCGTATAATAAAAGTTTTTTAGGGCGATTATGGGCGTATTTTTCCTTCACATTTTCGAGTATTTGGGGTGGGTTACGTTATACAAAAGGCAACTATGACGTCATTGTAGTAACTTCTCCCCCTCTTTTTGTGGGAATTACGGCTTATGTATTGTCTCTCCTGAAACGTACTCCATTCGTATTTGAAATTCGTGATTTATGGCCTGAATCAGCTATTGATACCAGAATACTTACGAGCGGTATTCTCATCAAATTTGCTTACTGGTTTGAGAAGTTTATGTACAAAAAAGCAAGGCTCATCAACGTATTAACCCCTGCTTTTCGAGAAAAATTAATAACCCAAAAAGGAGTTCCTTCCGAAAAAATCATTTTTATTCCCAACGCAGCCGATTTTTCACTTTCCGAAGAATTATTGACTGGATTAGACGTACCTGCATTTCGAAAAGAGCACGATTTAGAAGGAAAATTTATCGTAACTTACGTAGGAGCACACGGCGTAGCCAATCATTTGGTACAGGTTTTGGATACTGCGGAATTGTTGCAAGATACCAACGTTCTTTTTCTGTTCATTGGCGATGGAATGTTAAAAAAAGAATTGAAAGAAGAGGCTCAACGCCGCCAACTTTCCAATGTCCGTTTTATAGACTCAGTCCCCAAAAAAGAAGTTTTCAAATACATTTTGGCATCGGATGCCGGCACATCGGTATTGAAAAAAGTGGATACCTTCAAAACCATTTACTCCAACAAAACCTTTGATTATATGTCTTGCCAAAAGCCCATTCTGATGGCAATAGACGGGGTCTCCAGGCAGTTGGTAGAAGAAGCGCAAGCGGGGCTTTATGTAGAACCCGAAAACGCCGATGATTTCGCCGAAAAAATTCGATTTTACTTACAAAACCCTAACTTGGTAAAACAGCACGGCTTAAATGGCTATCTATATGCAAAAGCAAATTTTGACCGTAAAGTGTTGGCAAAGCGTTATTTGGATTTCTTAAAGCAAGTCGAACAGCCAGAAAAATCGGTTTAATCTCAAATGGTGTATATTTGTTCCCTAAATGTTACTGCATGTCATCAGAAACCAATCCACGTTTAGAGTTTTTTCGCTCGCAAATCGGCAATAGTCTTTCTCAAAGCCCATCTCCTTTAGGGCGTTGGCTCAACGGCACCCTCAAAGAAGCAAGCCACGGACTTATGACGGTCGAATTTTTGGTTCGAGAAGAGATGACTAACCCAATGGGCGTTTTGCACGGAGGAGTCGCTGCCGCTATGATGGACGATGTAGTAGGGATGATGGTGTACGCCCTTGGACGTGAATACGGTTATACTTCAGTAAATCTGAACTGCGATTTTCTCTCTGCCGCCCGCGAAGGAGAAGTACTTACTGTTCAGGCACATGTGATTCGTGCGGGTAAAAATATTATTCACGGGGAGTGCCGAATCGTCAATGAGACTGGAAAAATCATTGCAAAAACAGCAACTAATTTGATTCAGACAGGGGTAAAATTACCTTTTTAATGGGAGCATTTATCATCTTACTGTACTTATTGCCTACGGTTATCCTGTTTTCTTATAGTTGCGCACAATTAAGTTTAGTCTGGAACTATTGGTTCAAGAAGTCCGCAGCTGATACTTTACAATCGGCAGTGAGCGGTTTACAATTTACAGTTTACAATTCAGAGATAGCAATCAACAGCCAACAACTCGCTCCTTTAGTTACCATCCAACTTCCTATTTATAACGAGCGCTACGTCATTGAGCGTCTGATAGAGGCAGTTATAGCCTTTGACTATCCAAAAGAACTATTAGAAATTCAGGTTTTGGATGATTCTACCGACGAAACGGTAGAGCTGGCAGCTTCAAAAATAGCTTTCTATCAATCACAGGGCTTTCAAATTCAGCATATCCGGCGCCCTAACCGAGAAGGCTTCAAAGCAGGAGCGCTGGCGTATGGGCTTACCATAAGCAAAGGTGAATTTGTCGCGATTTTTGATGCTGATTTTGTTCCCACTCCCGACTTTTTACAGAAAACCCTACCCTATTTTACAGAAGAGCACGTTGGGGTTGTACAAACACGCTGGGGGCATCTTAATGAATCGTATTCGCTCATTACTCAATTACAGGCTTTTGGATTAGACGGGCATTTTGTCGTTGAACAAGGCGGACGTAACGCAGGCGGACATTTTATCAACTTCAACGGTACAGCAGGCATTTGGCGAAAAAGCTGCATTGCCGATGCCGGTGGGTGGGCCGCCGATACCCTCACTGAAGACTTGGATTTAAGCTATCGTGCTCAAATGCGGGGTTGGCAGTTTGTGTATTTAGAAAACGTAGTAACACCCGCTGAGCTCCCCGCTACCATGCCTGCCCTCAAATCACAGCAATACCGTTGGATGAAAGGAGCCGCAGAATGTGCCAGAAAAAATTTGGTAAACGTATTTCAAACCAAAAATATCAAACTGTCCACCAAAATCCACGCGACTTTTCATTTACTTAACAGCGGAGTTTTTGTAGTAGTCTTTCTTATGGCTTTGGTAAGTTTACCGACTCTGTTAATCATCCACCAATTCCCCCAGTACGCTTACTTATTAGGCATTTTTCGAATATTTCAGGGAAGTTTTATATTGCTATTCGTTTTTTATGGAACTGTCCATTACGACCGAAAATCAGTAGTCCAATTAGTTTGGCAGTTACCTTTTTTTCTGATTGTTATCATGGGCTTGTCACTGCATAATTCCGTGGCAGCACTTGAAGGGTACTTAGGCAAAAAAACACCTTTTGTTCGTACCCCCAAATGGGGAATTGTAAAAGATCAGGATGGTTGGCAGCGTAAAAACTATTTAGTCAAAAGCCTTAACCCAATTACGGTCATAGAACTCTTTCTTGCCCTTTATTTCGCTCTCGGAGTTGGTTTAGGGATTTATTGGCATTCTTATCAAATGCTCATGTTACACACCATGCTCACTTTAGGGTATGGATTTGTCGTGTTTTTTTCGGTAAAGCATTCTATTGGTTAACCATCAAGCTAAACAATTTAAATTTTCTGGATAAAAGCATAACAAAAAACCCCGCATCGGCGGGGTTTCAATGTCTTTTGCAAAAGATTGGTATCTTACAATGCACCTACTTCTTTCAAAACGGCTTCGATACCTTTTTTATTGATAGTGCGAAGAGCCGAAGTGGCCAATTTAATCTCAACCCACTCATTCAAAGAAGGTACGAAGAACTTCTTTGTTTGTAAGTTAGGATAAAACTTACGCTTGGTTTTATTGTTAGCGTGCGATACGTTATTACCAACCCGTGTTCTTTTGCCCGTAATTTCACAAACTCTGGCCATGACAATTGTTGTTTTTTCAGAATGAGGGGCAAAGGTCGTAATTTTTCAAAAATTTGCCAAATTTTTCTTAAAAAAAACACTACTCAAACAAATCTCCTGTTCTAAATTTAGGCACAATACCCAAGTGGCGATAGGCTTTTTCGGTCGCTTCCCGTCCTCTGGAAGTACGTTTTATAAACCCTTCCTGAATTAAAAACGGCTCATAAACTTCCTCAATAGTTTCGGCCTCGTCACCGCAGGCAGTAGCAATGGTCGATAAGCCTACGGGCCCTCCTTTGAATTTTTCGATGATAGTCGTTAAGATGCGGATGTCCATATCATCCAGACCATTTTGGTCCACATCAAGGGCTTTTAGGGCCATTTCTGCTATATCAACCGTTATTCGTCCTTTGCCTTTCACTTGGGCAAAATCACGTGTACGACGCAACAGATTGTTGGCAATACGCGGGGTACCTCGACTGCGCCGCGCAATTTCATACGCTCCGTCTTCGTCAATAGGGGTCCCCAAGATATGCGCTGAACGATTTACAATCGAAGAAAGTAATTGAGCGTCATAGTATTCCAAACGGCAATTGATGCCGAAACGCGCACGCAACGGCGATGTAAGCAAACCCGCCCGCGTAGTAGCCCCAATCAATGTGAATGGATTCAGGGTAATCTGAATACTGCGCGCATTCGGCCCAGAATCAAGCATGATGTCTATCTTATAATCTTCCATCGCCGAGTACAGGTATTCTTCAACGACCGGGTTAAGGCGATGGATTTCATCAATAAACAGCACATCATTGGTCTGTAAATTAGTAAGTAAACCGGCCAAATCACTGGGTTTGTCCAAAATAGGCCCCGATGAGGTTTTCATGCTGGCCCCCAATTCGTTGGCAATAATGTTGGAAAGAGTGGTTTTCCCCAAACCCGGAGGCCCGTGCAACAGCACATGGTCGAGGGCTTCTCCTCGCTGTTTGGCCGCAATTACAAACACCCTGATATTTTCAAGGATTTTGTCCTGCCCTGCAAAATCACCAAAAGAGAGCGGTCGCAAAGCCCGATCTATTTCCTTTTCAATGGGGGAAAGGGGCTCTTTGGTGCCGGTTAAGTAGTCTTGACGCATCTGAAAATTTGTGAATAGGAGAATGAGTGAATAACTCACTCATTCTCCTATTTTTGGTTATCCAAAGATACACAAAAATCACTTAATCAGTAGCACTGCGCCGCGCTGAGAGGCCCGCGGTCGATTAGGAAAAAATTCAGACTTGAAGGAGACTACATACGGATAACTCATTGGTGGATAACTTGTTCCACGGTAAGTACCATCCCATTTTTGGTTCATGTCGGTCGTGTGAAAAATTACCTCACCCCAACGATTGAAAATTTTCAATTCAAAATCGGTAAGGTGGTCACCATACACATCCAACACATCGTTACGACCATCGCCATTTGGAGAAAAAATGTCTGGGATATAAATCCGTGGCTCACAACGCACCACGACGCGAGCCGTATCTATCAATACACATCCTTCCGGATTGGAAATACGCACAAAGTAATTACCCACGCGGGTCACGGTCACTCGCTGAGTGCTTGCCTCTAAAGGCGAAAGCCAGAAAAAGGTCGCATTAGGCGAAGTCGGTCGAATAATCAACGTCGCACTTGACCCAACATCAAGATCACACAGTCCAACTTCTTTGGTTAAATCGTACGTGGGTCGCGGGGCTAACGAATACACAAAGTCATCCGTATCCGTACAGCCCGTAACACTATTGGTCACAGTCAACGTATACGTTCCTGCTCGGCTTACGCTGATGCGATTGGTGGTATCGCCTGTGCTCCATTTGTACCGGTTGCCGGCTAAAGCGGGCAACGTTGGAATCAATAAGGCTGTATCACCGATACACTTTTTACGATCAGGCCCGAGACTCAGGAATTTTTCGGGGGTTATTCCTACCGTAATATCGCGCAGGGTTGTATCACATCCTCCCGCGTCGGTTACTTTCACATTGTATTTTCCGGGAAGTAGATTGTTCAAAAGCGGTGCATTATTCCCGATCACCGTTCCCAGTGCGTTGGTCCACACATATCGGGTAGGAGTCCCTGCCAACGTATTAAGATTGATTGCTCCCGAACTCGGCAACGTACAACGGGCGTTGACAATGGTAGGTTGCAATCGTAAGGTTTTAACAACTTTCAAATTAAATGAGGAGTCAGTGGCACAAACGGCGGAATTACCCGTCAAACGTACTTTATAAACACCCTCTCCCAAATTAGTCAACGTATTTCCGGTACTTGGTAAGGGCACATCACCCGCTCCAAACCAGCTATAGCTATAATTTCCGTTGGGCGTAACAGTCCCTATGGCAATTCTCCCATCCCGCGTGGTACAACCCGTAGGTGGAGTCAAAACAGCCTGTAATCTTGCTTTAGGCAACGCTCGAACGGCAATGGTATCTTCGTTGAAACACTGAAGAGAGCTATTATATACTTGAACTGAATATCTACCCGGCTGTGTAACAGTAATTTTTTGGCTGGTTTCTCCTGTGCTCCATTTAAATTCATCCCAACGTGTAACGGTCGGTCTGGCATCAAGAACCACATTCCCTCCTCCAACACACAAACTGGTATCCGGTAGTAGGTAAGCCGGGGGTTGCCGAAGCTTTATTTCGGCCCTTCCTGTTGAAAAACATTGGCCTTCAATTCCATTAGCCGCGATAACTTGATAAGTACCTGAACCTCCGCTGGGTTGTAATGTAACCGTCTTGGTTCGAGCAATAAGATTAGTTCCCCTATACCATTCATACTGCTCGGCCTGCACTCCCGCATCCAATACCAACTTATTTATACAGGTATCAATCGGAGATTTCAGTTTAATTGGGTCTGGCGTGGCAATGATGGTAATTTGTTTTTTCTCAATTATCGTAGTACACTTATTCATAAGTGTTAAACTCACCGTATAAGTGCCAGGCATTCGATAAGTGTGCGGCTGTTGCTGTTGTTGACTTGTAACTTCAGGTGATCCATCTCCAAAATTCCACGTGTAGGTATCTTTTATCGGGTCGCAAAGGGGCGATGCCTGAAAATTAGTAGGCTGATTGGAACACGTATCCGAGTAAGTAAATCCCGGCCCGGTAGAAGACTCGGTAAAGTTTTGAACAAAGTTGGGCAAACCTAACTGACTGATTTTTCCGCCTAACGAAATCCCGTTTTTTACAAACCGTACCTCTTCCTGTGAATCCTCATCCGGAACATTGATAACTCCTAAATACTGACTGTCTTTAATGGCCAAATAAATACGACTGTCGGAGCCAATCTGCAAAGCACCGTAGATTTGGGTAGCTGAACTGTCAATCAATATTTTAGAGTCGGCAATGCGTGCCGAGTCGCCCGTGATATCAAACTGCCAAAGCTTGGACAGGGTCGTATCTGTTGACCCTTTTTGAAGTGAAACGTACATCTTTGTTCCATCGGGCGAAAACTCCACCCCGTATGCTTTGGGCGGAGCAGGGCCCAAGTCCACCGTTGTCGGGCCGGAAAGTCTTCCTGTAGAATCGTTAAAATTATAGATTTGAACCAGATTTCGAGGCGGGCCGGGTACTACTACCGCCAAACGGCGCATACCAGTACTGTCGGCCGTTGAAAATTTCATGTAGCCTTCGGCTTTTGAGGTAGTGTCTTGCACTGCCCCCAAAGGAAATACCCC
>NZ_JAIXST010000032.1 GCF_027484545.1 Runella sp.
TACAACAGCAAAATGACAAGCATAGTATCAAAGAAAGGCGTAAAAAAGCAGGTTGGAATGACCAGTACTTGCTCAATATTATTAAAAACAACACCATTTAGGTGCGTTTAACCTGCCTATTAAATGACTATTGGGCTATTTTGACCTTAATTTCATCGGTATTGTCATTCTTTTTCACCTCCGTCATTTTTTTGATATCGGCACTTTTGTAGCGCATCAACATTTTTCGCTGTTCAGCGGTTAAATCATTGATTGATAAGGCTTGGTCTGTTTCAAGCCAATTGCCGTCGGCTCTGTAAAATACCGCCATCCCTTGTTCCCCGTTCATTGTAAAATAGGCAAAATAATAATCCAGATTTTTTTCCCAAGTTACCTCTTTTGCATCGGTTACGTGAGCAGCGAAATTTGTTTTCACCCCTTGAGGCAGGTGGTCATAACTGACTTTTTGTTTACACGATTGCAGATTCAACAAAATGAGCACAGCAGGCAATAGGTATTTTTTCATAGTCTTACTACCAACAGTTAGAAGGAAGACAAAAGTGAAAGTTTTTAGTACATCAACTGTTACACACTAACTCAAATATGTTGCATCATTCACACATTACGAAGTAACAAACTATCCTGTTTTCTTAATTCAGGCTTCAGTTAGGAAAAATTAGTTATGACAGACAGTACTAAATTAGAAAAACAAAATTTCGTTGAATACATTACTCCTCTGGCGGTAGTAATGTCAGGCGCAGCGTATCAGTCTGCGCATAGCTGGAGTAGATGCGACCTACCGTAATTCCTACGGAAAGCAACCGGTTCTTGAAATTCATTCATCTATAATCTTTGCTTGATTTGCAAAAATCTGTAGGAGTAAACTTGCGCCTCAAGGTACCGGATGGCACCTTGAGGACTTCAAGTAAGTCACTGCGGCCAGTGACACGGGCTTTTAAACCCGTTGTTTTCATTAAGGCTGTATTTTTGATAGGTTAAATTTGCCTAACAAAAGTGTAGATACAAGATTAAATCCTTTTAAAAGCAGAATTAAAAGCCTATTAAATCATTATTTGCCGATTTCGGCTTTAATTACATCCGTACTGTCATTCTTTTTTACTTCTACTAAGCTCTCAATATGGCTGTTTCTATACGCTAACAACCTCTTTTTTTGGTTCAACGACAATTCATTGATGGACAAAGCTTGTTCTGTTTCCACCCAGTGCCCGTCTGCTTTGTAAAATAAAGCCATTCCTTCCTGGCCGTTTTCGGTGAAATAGGCAAAGTAATAATCCGGGTTTTCTTCCCATTTTACCTCATTGGCCATAGGGACTTGCGCTGCAAAATTTGTTTTTACCTCCTTGGGCAATTTGTCATAACTGACTTCCTGTTTACAGGATTGCAGGCTCACTGCCCAGAGTACGGCAATCAAAACATACTGTTTCATGGTGCTAATAATGTTTATAATAAACGTAGGTATTACAGGCGTCTATTGACACATCAAAAATGCCGGGTCAGGATTAAATCCATCTAAAAGCCATATTAAAACCCAATTAAATGAAAGAACCCTATTTGATTTTTCGGCCTTCTACCCACCGATACAAGGCCGGTAAAAGCAATGGCGTAAAGAGCAACGTACTGGTTAATCCCCCGATAATAACCGTAGCAAGTGGCCGCTGTACATCGGAGCCAATGCCCGTAGAAGTGGCGGCAGGAACTAAACCTACAATAGCCACGACCAAAATTGAAAGCAGCGGACGCAATTGACGAACCGAAATCAGGAGGGTTTTTTCCGTAAGGGTTTGGTCTTCGAGCGTGGGAGCTCGATTGAAGGCCGAGACCAGCACAATGCCCGCCATGACTGAAATTCCAAAAATAGAGACGAACCCAACACCCGCCGAAACGTTGAAATTATAACCTCGAATGAGCAGGGCGACGATACCTCCCGCCAAGGCAAACAGAATACAGCTAAAGGTCACGGCCGTATGTCTTAAATTTCCAAAAAGGATAAACAGCACCATAAACACCAATACGATGGTGAGAGGAATGGTCAATAAAAGCCCTTTTCCCGCTCGGGCAAGGTTTTCATATTGGCCGCCATAAACCACTTGGTAACCTTTCGGAACGGTCAATTCTTTCTCAATTCGTCGGCTGATTTCCTGCACAAAACCTCCTTGGTCACGTCCGCGAATATTGGTGCGAACCGTAATCATCCGCTTGCCGTTGATTCGATAAATATTGGTTTGCCCGTCCGAGAAACGCACGTCGGCGAGTTGTTGCATCGGAATCAACGCACCGCTCACTGCCGGAACCTGAAGATTTTGAATGGCTTCAATGGAGTTGCGATTTTCGGGTAAATACCTTACTACTACATCATACCGACGGTTGGCATCGTAGATGGTTGTGATGGCTTTTCCGCCAATGGCGGCTTCAATCATCGTTTCTATTTGAGTGACATTGATACCGAATCGGGCAGCCTGTTCGCGGTTGATTTGAATGGTCAATTGCGCCTGAGGGCCTTCCTGTTCAATATTGACAGAAACTGCACCCGAAGTTTCACGGACGATTTTGGCAATGCTGTCGGCTTTGGAGCGCATGAGGGTCAGGTCATTACCCACAATAGATACCGCCAAATCGGCGGCACTCCCCGTGACAATTTCCATTACCTGGTCAATAATCGGTTGGCCCGAAGAGAAGAAGACGCCCGGAAACTTTGCCTGAAGGTCATTTTGAATAGTTTTTACCAACTCTTTTTTCGAAATGGAATCCGACCACTCATTGTAATCATTCAAGGCTACCAATATTTCGATTCGGTTGGCTGGAAAAGGGTCAGTACCGTCATCGTTGCGCCCAGCTTGGGTAATGACCGACCTGACGGGCTTGTATTTAGCAATCGTTTTCCGAATTTCAGGCATCATGGCCGTGGTCTTTTGGATATTGACCCCCGAAGGTAAAAATGCCCGCATAAAAACCGAGCCTTCATCCAGTTCGGGCAGAAACTCGGAGCCTAATTCCCCACCAAACGAAATCAATAAAAGTACCAAAGCCATGCCTACCAATACCGTTGCTTTGTAGTTTTTGAGCAAGACACTGTTCAGCAGTTTTTCATACCCACGATCCAAGGCGTCCAGTACCGGGTTGCGGTGTTCTTTAATGCGGTTTTGGGTGAATGCTTTGCGGAAAACAAAACTCATCAGTACTGGAATAAGCGTCAAAGCACCTACCAATGACCCCACCACCGCAAAAGAAAGCGTGAGTGCCATCGGGGAAAATAATTTTCCCTCGACGCGGGTCATCAGCAGAATGGGCATATACGCCAAAATGATGATACTGACGGAGAAAAATATTTCTTTGATGACCTCGCGGGCCGAGCTCAAGGTGAAAACTGTGATTCCCAGCGTTCGGTCCCTTTCCGTGGCATGTCGGTAGCGACTCATCAGGTGCTCAACCATGACGCAGGCACCGTCCACGATAATTCCAAAGTCAATGGCTCCCAACGAAAGTAAATTGGCAGGAATACCGGCAATGCGCATCAAAATAAACGCAAACAGCAACGAAAACGGAATCATCACCGTAACCACCAACGCCGAACGCAAACTGCCCAGCAATAAAATCAGGAGAATCATCACGATGGAGATTCCTTCAAAAAGCGTATGAGCAACGGTTTCGAGCGAATGGTCAATCAAAAAACTTCGGTCGTAGAGCACACGCAAATGCACGCCCTGAGGCAGCTCATTGGTTTCCAATTGCTGAATTTGTTCTTTCAACAGTCCCAAAACTTCGCTTGGATTTTCGCCGCGCCGAAGTAAAATAATCCCCTCCGTGGCACTGGCGACGTTGGCTTTTTCTTTGGGAATGGTGTATCCCAATACACCCGAAGGCGGCGGCGGCGCTATCTCGACTGAGGCTACGTCGCGTAAAAAAACCGGTATTCCGTTGACGGCAGTCAGTACAATGTTTTGAACGTCTTCCAACTGCTTAATGGCGCCCAATCCGCGTACGGCAAAGCCCTGCTCTCCGCGCTCTACAATATTGCCTCCCGTATTTTGGTTGTTTTGTTCTACGGCCTCAATGACGTCTTTCAGCGTAAGATTGTACTTACGGAGTTTGTCGGGAGCAGTGAGGATTTGGAACTCTTTTTTAGGGCCGCCAAAGGTCGTAATGTCGGCAATACCAGGTACCTGCAATAAATAAGGGACAATGACCCAATCCTGCAAATCACGGAGTTGCATCGGTGTGTAGGTAGTGGGAGCTTCTACGACGTAGCGGTAAATTTCTCCAACGGCCGTAGTAAGAGGCGCCAGTTCAGGCGTAACACCTTGCGGCAAGTCCAAAGAGGATAATCGTTCAATGACCTGCTGACGGGCAAAATAGTCGTCGGTACCGTCTCTGAACGTAAGTTGTACTACAGACAAGCCGAAAATAGTTCTCGAACGACGGTCGAGTACACGGGGCATATTATTGAGCACCCGTTCAATCGGAATTGTTACCTGCTGCTCTACTTCTTCGGCGGCGCGGCCGTCGTATTTGGCAATGATAATGACGTTGGTATCGGCAATGTCGGGGTAGGCTTCAATTTTCAATAAAGTGAAACACCAGTACCCGATGGCCATTAACCCTACCGCAGAAGCGATGACGGCCCAACGATTTTTGAGCGAGAATGTAAGTAGTTTATCCAGCATGATCAGTATCCGAAACTAAGTCCTTTCAATTGCATCGCTCCGGTGGTTATGACCGTTTCCTGCGGCTGAAGGCCCGAAAAAATAACTACGCTGTTTTCAACCTGTTGCCCGGCCGTTACCTCACGGCGTACATACGTAAGTGCCGCTTTTTTTACGAAGACATATTCACGTCCCTGAACCACCACAAGTGCCTCGCGGGGAATCGTTACAAAATCACCCTCGGCCACTCCAAAATGGACGCTGCCAAACATGCCTGCTTTGAGGTCGTCACCAGGGTTCAAAATCGCGACCCGGAGCTTCACCAATCGAGTGAGATTGTCCACTACTTCACCCACTTCTTCAATTCGCCCCGTAAATTTTTTATCAATAAATGCCAGAAATTGAACTTCGCAATTGCTGCCTTTTTTTACTTTCTGAAACTGATTTTCGGGTAATTCACAAATCAGCCAGGTCGTTCTTTGTTTGGCATGAACCAAGGATTGAGGGTCAAAACCTGCCAATTTGAGCCGTGTTTCGTGTTCGAGCAATGAAGTCTTCTCGTTTTCGAGCCCCGTTACTTCTTGTGCTACCTCAGTTTCGGCATTGGTGACTTCGATTTGAGCATTGGTAAATTCCTGTCCCGTAGCCGCTCGGTTGTCCATTAAATCTTTTACCCGTGATAATTGTAATTTTTTCTGTTCCAAAATTACCTTCTTTTGCGCAATCACCCCTCTTTGCTTGTTGATGTTGATCAGGTGCTGGAGCATTTCAGTGTAGTTGTAAGTCAAATCAGGATTGTCAAAAAGGATCAGGTTTTGTCCCAACGCATCCGAAGATTGTACCACTTCGGCCACGACCCGTCCGGGAGCTATCAAATCGGTACGGATTGATTTTTTTTCAATGAGTTGAGTGGCAAAGGAGCCAGTTCCAACGGAGCCAGCAAAGGAGATTTTAGCGCCGTCTTCGGATACGATCGGTTTTGAAACGGGGGTTTGATTTAAAGTCTGCTCTTCTTTTTTGCAGGCAAACAGAGAAAAACTCAGCAAAATCCAAACGTACTTTTTAATCTTCATTAGGGCCATTTTTTTGTTTTTGGATAAAATTTTTTGTTATTTTTCTGTATCTAAAATCTCTCCTGTTGTATAGAGGAGTTGAACATAGCTGCGGCGATAGCTCAAAAAAGCTTCATAATAGATGTTTTGAGTGTCAAACCATGACCGTTGCGCTTCCAAAAAATCAACAATCGTAGTTCCTCCGTGCAGGTAGGCGTAGCGTACTGTATTCAGGACGTCGCTCGATTGTTGGATGATTTCCTGCCAACGCGAAAGATTCTGTTTTTGAGACATGTAAGTCCCGTAAGCGGTTTGTACTTCTGTTCTTATTCTCAACTCAGCCGTCGTGATGGATTGGGCTGTTTGCTCTTTTACTATCTTTGATTTTTGAATTTCTCCCTGATTTTTGGAAAAAACGGGCAAGGCAATCGTCCCGAAAAACCCGAAGTAAGGAATCTTGTTTTGCGGGTTGTAAATCAACCCTAATTCAGGAGTAGGTTTAGCCAATGCTTTTTGGAGCAAAATGTTGGTTTCGGCCATTTGATTTGTCTGCTGTGTCGCCTGCAAATCGGGGCGATTTTTGAGGGCTGCATTTAATAGGTCAGGCAGGCTCGTATTCAAATTTTGCCAGTGCGTAGAATCCTGATCTGCCAGTGATAAGTCGGTATCAGTACCTATCAGCAATCCTAATTGCTTTAATTCGTTTTGATAATTCTGTTGCGTTGCCTTCAACCGAACCGTATATTGGTCATAGAGTAATTGCGTACGGGTCACCTCGGTTGCAGTGGCAAATTGATTTTTCAGTCGCAGACGATTGATAATCAATAAAGAGTCCACGTTTGATATGGCAGCTTTCAGCAAATCAATTTGTACGCCAACGGCCCAGGCATTCAACCACTGATTGGCGGCGTCCAACAACAAATTGCGTTTGATTTCATTCAATTGATACTTTGTCAATTGTACGTTTTTATTGGCCAATTCGATTCGGTTGGTCCGTTGAGCGTTAGGCACAAATGGTTTGGTCAATTGATACCATACCTGACGGTTGCTCTTTCCTAAAAAGTGCGAGTTGTCGGGAAAGTAGTTGGAATTGCCCGAAAATAAACTCTGATTGTTTAAGACAGGATTAGGCCGGAGCTTGGCTGTAGTGACATTTCCTTCGGCGATGGGTACATTGTAATTCTCGATTTTTAAGTAGGGACTTTGCTCAACGGTCAATCGGAGTGTTTGTGACAGGGTGAGAGGAGTTGCATTGGATTGTGCATAAAGCACAGATACAATACTCTGACACAAAACGATTAGTACTACTTTTTTTTTCACAGTGGCTGATGCTAAATGGAGATGCTCAAATTTAAAGTGATGCAAAGGTGCCTGCAAGGGATTAAAGTGGCTTAAAACGGAAATTAAATAGTGGTTAAAAAGCCGTTTGAGCTATACCTGTACTACTAATATTTCAGTTCTTACCCAACCTTTTTGTATAAAAAATCAACTTACTTACAGAACCACTCAATGCATTGAACGAAGAACAACGACTCATTAAAGCCTGCTTAAACGGAGACGGGACTGCTTTTGAGGCTATCTATCGTCGCTTTGCTGCCAAAATGCTGGCGGTCTGTCATCGCTATGCCCATGATAAAGATCAAGCAAAAGATTTGTTGCAAGAGGGGTTTATCAACGTATTCGAGTCGTTATCCAAATTTAAAGGAGAAGGGTCGTTTGAGGGATGGATCAGACGGATTATGGTGCTGACAGCCTTGGAACACTACCGAAAAAATACGCGCGAACGCGAAAGTTATGGAGGGACGGTTGAGAATTTATACGAAGAGTTTCATCCCGTTTCGGCGGACGATATTTACAGTCAAATGAATTTTAAGGAGTTGATTTCTATGATTCAAGAATTAAGCCCAGCTTATAAAATGGTGTTTAACCTGTACGTTTTCGAGGGAATGAAACACGAAGAAATTGCGCAAAAACTGAGTATTTCTGTTGGCACTTCAAAATCAAATTTGGCCGATGCCCGGCGAATTTTGCAGAAAAAAATAGAGAAAGTAATGCTTGACCCGAAATAACGGCGAGCAGTTGATAACATGTACAGTAGACTTTTTAATTAATAACAAACATGGCTGATTTTAACGATGATGAATTGGATAAAGGCTTTCGCCGAGTCATCGAAGGGAAGAGCATAGAGCCGCCTGCCTCCTTATGGGCAGATATTCGCATATCGGCATTAGAGCGGCAACTGATTCGTTACCAATCGTTAACGTTGTGGTTTAAAGGAGCGATAGGAGCCTTATCAGCGCTTTTGGTCGGTACCGGTTATTTTATCTATCAAACTCCAAAAATCGCGCCTCTGCTGCCTAAGGAAGTGAGCGTTGTTACAAAAACGGATACGGTCTTTGTAACACAGAAGGTGTACGTAGATCGCCCTGTGTTTGTTTATGCCAAAAGTACTCCCCCAACCCCCAATGAATTTGCCAATAATTTGAATCAATCTGAGGCAGCGAATGATGTTGCCGAAGCTGATAATAACCTGACTAAAGGTACGGAAAGAGATTCCGAAACCACGAATGCGCGCTTTCGTCCCAATGGTTTGTTGAAAAATTCAAGTCGCACCAAAAAAGATACTGACAAAGCAGCGACGTTGTCGGACAATTTCTTCAATGGCCTTGCGGGAAGAAAGCAGAAGCAAAATGCCTTTACTGAAAACTCGAATGGCAATATAAAAAATACGAATTTTTTGAAACAAAAAGGGGAGGGGCAGAGCAACGGAACGATAGAAATCAATCATTTAGCAGAAGAAAACGCGCTTTTGCGCATTGAATTGGGAAGTGTTGACTTTTTAGAACCCATGCCAATTCAACCCGGTTTGACGTTCGGGATTCCCAGAATCAACTTTCATTCATCCGCTAAAACGGCCGCGAGTTTACCAAAAATAAAAGTGCCGCTGGTGAATAAATTATCGGTTTCGGCGTATGTGATGCCCAAAGGGAACAACATTGATGTGCGAAGGGGAGAACCCAATGCATTTAAATATGGCAATGAGGAATTGGGCCCCGGAGTGGCCGCAGGACTGAGAGCCGGAATAAAATTGACCGATAGATGGTCGGTACTGGCAGGAGTTGAATTTGATGTAACTCATTTTGGAGATGGAAATCATCGACAATTGTTAACGGCCGAACTCATCAATGGTACCTATGGGTATCTGTACCGCACTGCGCTGGGAACGGTTGAGATTCCTACCGAAAAACTCGTCGCCCCGATTCAGGTGGGTAGCGTAATTGGACTGGAAATACGCGGGTCAATTCATCGCTTTGGACTTACTGTACCACTCTCCGTTCGTTATGACGTATGGAGTAAACGATTTAGGTTCCTACAACAAGTTCCGATGAAAGTACAGTTTTATGGCCTGCTGAGTGGGTATTGGCAAATTCCTCTCCTTCAGGAAGGTCACGTGGAAATTTTTGAAAATACAGGCTGGCAATTGCCAGGTGAATTAACCAAGTTTCAAAATCTGCACAGTTCGTTTGGAGTAAACATTGGGATTGGCACTGAACTGGGAATTGGCAAACGCTTTCATGTATTTGCTGAGCCTACCTATACACAGGGCATTACGAGTGTAGTCCGCGGTATGCCCCTGCGCTCGGTAACCAACAGCTTTGGCGTAAAAGTGGGAACGAAGTGGAATATAAAAAAACAGTAAAGGTTTTATTGACAGCAGTTTAGAAAGAAGAGCAAAAAAAAGAAAACTTTTTTTGATAATGTACCCAACCTTCTTTTCCTCATTTTCAACTTACTATTAAAAGCACTTTAAATCACTCTCATCTGAAATACGACTACCTTTTTCAATTTAAACCAATCAGTAATCAATGGAAATCAGTGAAAAGTTGAGTCGTAACGAGTTTTTAAAAAATATGGGATTGAAAGGCGCGGCCTTGGTGGCAGTGTATTGTGCGGGTGAAGCCCTCACGGCTTGCAGTAATCAGGGGGTGGCTCCATCGGGTCCAGTTGATTTTACAATTGACTTGGCTGCCTCGGCCAATGCAGCTTTGACCAAAGTAGGCGGTTATCTCATTCAGAATACAACGGTTGTAGCCCAAGTAAGTCAGGGTGTCTATGTGGCAGTTACGCAAATTTGCAGCCATGAAGGGCAACGGCAGGTTGTTTATCAAAACGGTGAATTTTATTGTAATGCGCACGGGGCCAGGTTTTCTACTGCTGGAAAAGGATTAAACAGCAATGGCTCTCATGGGTTGACGGTTTATACTGCGCAATTGAGCGGTACGTCATTGCACGTGTTCTCTTAATCAACTCTTAATCCGGTCTTAACCAATTTTTAATTTTTTAATAGAAGCATCATGAAAACAAATTATGTACTTGCAACCACGTTTGCAGGGTTACTTTTTACGTCTTTTTCTTTTGGGCAGACCGCCCCGCAGCAGACGCTCCCTGATCATGTACAACCATCGGCAGAGGTAAAGAATGAGGACAAAATGAAAACGCTTTTCGCTCGGGTGAAACGCCCTTCGGCGAAAATCAATTACTTGGGGTTGTCGGTCAGTCCGCAATTTCAATACGGTACGTTGGCAGGGCAATTCACACCTATGAGCGGAATGACTGGAATGTTGCACATTAACAAAAAATGGGGCATTGGTTTAGGTGGTTATTCTACCATTGACAATCGCTTTACTCCCACGGCTTTGAATACCAACAAAGCATTGAGTCTGAGAAGTATGTACGGTGGTTTGAAGTTTGAATACACGCCAAAACCTAACGCTGCCTTGCACGTTTCATTTCCGTTGTTGATTGGAGCGGGCATGGCTCAGGTCGATTCGGTTGGCAACCGCAGCAATCAATTTGGCCGGAGGGACAACAATAGACGCGACCGAGATTTTAACCGTTTAGGGGCGGGCGGTACTGCCTATATGGTCATTCAGCCGGGGGTGAATCTTGAAGCCAATGTGTTTCGGTTTGTCAAAATCTTTGCGGGAGTCAGTTACCGTATCGTTCCTGCTACTCATCAAAACGACCGGATAGTGAGTACATTACCTTCCCCCTCAGCTGGGCAACTGGGAGGCTTTAACCTGAATGCAGGGCTTAAAGTAGGTGTTTTTGATTATAACCTGCACCGTGCCAAACGCCCGGGAAGAATGAGAAGAACAAGAGATAATTAATAAAAGAATAGGGGGGAAGCTTTGCGAAGCTTTTCCCCTCCGGTTTAAGCTTAACGTACTTTTTTTATCTAACCTTTGGTTATAAATTAGTTTCATGCAAACGTTACAGTTCTATTTTGAGCATCAGCCCAATTCGCATCGTATTGCAGTTCTGACCCTCTCCATCATCATTTTTTGGAATACTGAGAATATCATTGCCCTCAATTTTGATTACAGAAAATGGCGACATGCGCTCACGAACAGCTTTTTTACGTTGACCGATACCCCCGTTCAGTTTTTATTGGGAATTGTACTTGCCTACTCTACTGCCTAGGTAACCTCTCATCAATGAGGTTTGATTTATGAGCTGCCGATTAAGTCCACTTTTTATCAATTTATCGTTGCTTTTATTGCGCTTGATTTTCTGGAATATGTGTATCACGTTTTAATGCATAAAGTCAAAAGACTTTGGATGTTTCACTTGGTACACCACAGTGACAGAGTCGTAGATACGTCCACTGTACTGCAGGAGCATCCTTTCGAAACGGCAATCCGTTTGACTTTTTTAGTTCTTTGGGTGTTCGTAACGGGGGCCGGCTTCTGGATGGTTTTGGCAAGGCAATTCATTCAGGTGATTTCCAACGTCTTTGCTCATGCTAATTTTCGTTTACCCGAAAAAATAGACCGAATGATTGGGACAGTATTGATCACTCCGAACCTACACCATGTACATCATCATTACCAACAACCTTATACCGACAGCAATTACGGCGATGTATTGAGTATATGGGATCATATTTTCGGTACATTTCGCCGATTGGAGGCTTCAAAGGTCGTCTTTGGGGTTGATACCTGCATGGATACCCGGGAGAATGCCGTCTTTAAACAATTGCTGATTATTCCTTTCAGCGGGTATCGCTCACCGTTGGAACAAACTCAAACTCCGGCTGCCGTAGGTCAGGAACAGTACGAGGGTCTTTACCAAGAAGAACCTCCAACTCCCACAGCTATAACGGCTTAATAGGAACCAATGAACGCAATCATCATTTCGTCACTCCTGCTTTTTTTGAATTTCGGTAAAGACCCAAAATCAGAACGGATTGTTGGCAAATGGATGTCAGAAAATAAAGATATTGCAGTAGAAGTGTATAAAGTAAACGACCGATTTGCGGCTAAAGTCATCTGGTTTGCCTGTGACCCTAAAACGCCTGATATGGAGTCTTTTAAAGATATAGAAAATCCTGATCCTAAATTGCGTAACCGCCCGTGGTTAGGCATGATAGTAGTCAGTGATTTGAAGTTTAACGGAGAGGATGAGTGGAATGACGGTAATATCTATGACCCCAATACCGGTAGAACATATCGGTCCGTGGTTCGCCTGAATTCAGCTCAGGAACTCATTGTCAGAGGATATTGGGGGATTGAATTATTTGGTAAAAATCTCAAATTTAAAAAAATACAGTTATGAATCAAGACTTACTTTCACAAATCCAACGGTACTTGACCAAATCGTTTTTTGTACCATTAAAAGCCATTGAGCCTGACCTATCCTTTAGAAAATTAGCCCTGAGCGCTGCTGAGTTTATGGAAATTGTTTTGTGCTGGAAACCCAAAACCACATCACTTTGCCTGATTTAGACTTATTGCAAGTAAAAACAGTAGGGGATTTGGTTTTACTTACCGAACAGTCCCTGACCACTATGTCTGTTAAGGCATAGCGATTTACTTACATTTGTTATGGCCAAAAAAATTAACACAGACGATTTTCGCTACGACGGCAGCGACTCATTCAAAACCAAAAAAGTCAGTACCCAAATAGACGACCTCTACGAAGATAAGGCCGATTATGCGGCGCAACTGGAAGAGTTTCGTAACCAAATGGACGAGCTTCAAAGTTTGATGTATGCCCACAATCGGTATGGTTTGTTGGTGATTTTTCAGGCCATGGATGCCGCGGGCAAAGACAGTACCATCAAGCACGTTTTGTCGGGAGTAAATCCCGTAGGTGTCAAAATTCAGTCGTTCAAACGCCCTTCTGATACCGAGTTGGACCATGATTTTCTGTGGCGACATCTGCTTCTTTTACCCGAGCGCGGCACCATTACGATTTACAACCGCAGTCAATACGAAGAAGTGTTGGTGGTGAAAGTGCATCCCGAGATTTTGACCCAATCCCAAAAACTTCCCGCTGAACTGACCAAAGATTTGGATAAAGTCTGGAAACAGCGTTATCTGGACATTGCTAATTTTGAAAAATACCTGTATCACAACGGTATACGGGTAGTAAAGTTTTTTCTGAATGTTTCTCAAAAAGAACAGGGAAAACAACTGATAGAGCGCATTGAAGATCCTGCCAAAAATTGGAAATTTGAAGAAGGAGACATCAAAGAGCGGGCTTTTTGGCACGAATACATGAAAGCCTACGAAGATGCCGTCAACGCCACCGCTACCGAAAAAGCCCCGTGGTACGTAGTACCCGCCGACGATAAGAAAAACATGCGACTCATTGTGGGGCAAATCTTAATCGAAGAACTCAAAAAAATGAACATGTCCTATCCCGAAACTACACCAGAGCGGCAGTCGATGTTAAAGAAACTGTTGGCGACGATTCAGGAACAGGATAA
>NZ_JAIXST010000235.1 GCF_027484545.1 Runella sp.
ACTAGTAACGTCATCAATATCGGTTCTCAACGGGCTACCAACGACTATATCTACACCATCAATGAACCCGCGACAACGGTGATCAACGGCGTGGTAACCAGTAATGTAACGGATTTTCGAACCACACTGGGAGAGACACGTTCGGCCAGTTATTTCGGGCAGTTCAACTACGATTACAACAGCAAGTACTTGGTCAGTGCGGCGCTTCGTTATGACGGATTCTCAAACTTTGCTCCCGAAAACAAATACGCCTTATTTCCTTCTGCCTCAGTAGGTTGGAATATTCATCGAGAAAGTTTCTGGAAATTTGCTCCCGTCAGTATGTTTAAATTCAGAGCAAGTTGGGGGCAAGCCGGTTCAAGTGATTTGAGCATTACGGATACGTATGGAGGCTATAGTTCGTCTAACTATGCTGTGGGAACGGGGATTTTGCGAGCCAACCTTTCCAACCCAAATTTACGCTGGGAATCAACCGAAACGACGGATTTGGCCATTGACGCAGGGTTGTTCAATGACCGAGTGACGTTTACCGTTGATTTTTACAATAAATTGACCAAAAACCGACTGGCTTCCAAACCATTACCTTCCGAAGCACCGTTTCCCTCCATTGTATTTAATAACGGAACCTTGCAAAACAAAGGGGTAGAAATAGAATTAGGGGCGACCGTGTTTAAAACAGCGGATTTTTCATGGAGAACTAACTTCTCGTTTGCTTTCAACCGCACGACTGTTCTGAAATTACCAGACAACGGACGCTCGAAAAACCGTCAGGGCGGAGATATCATTTACAATGAAGCCTCCAAACAGGAAATCCAAGCCGGTGGAATTGCCGAAGGGGAGCGCCCGTTTGCCTACTATGGCTTTCGCACGTTGGGAGTGTTTGCCACTGAAGAAGAAGCCAAAGCCTGGAACGCCACCAAAAAAGACAACTTAGCCTCACCTAACGGTATCATTGCCAAAAAACATGCAGGTGATTTTATTTTCGACGACATCAATAATGACGGGGTGATTGATAACAAAGACCAAGTTTTTCTGGGGTATATCAATCCCAATAAAATTGGCGGTATGCAAAACATATTGACCTACAAATCACTCTCGCTGAAAATAGCCGTGGATTATGCCATGGGACATCTTATCAGCAACGGCGCATTGGCACGTTCGCTTGGACAGGGACGGGCCTTTAACGAAGGCGCACCCGAGCAGGCTCTTGGTCCTGATATTTGGCAGAAAGAGGGAGATACCGGTAAAAAGTACGCCCGGTTTTCGTTTGCCGATGCTGACTTTGGACAACGCAACTACCTGCGCGGGGGAACGTTGGGCACGACGGGCTATAAATCGGATGTAGATGTGATGATTGAAAAAGGGGATTTTATGGCTTTTAGAGAGGTCTCATTGAGCTACGATATTCCTCGAAACCTCCTTCAAAAAGTTCATCTTTCGGGGGTAAATATCTTTGCCAGCGTATTCAACTTGGGCTATCTCACCAAATATCAGGGCGTTAATCCCGAAACCTATTCAGGAGCTGATGCCATCGGGTATCCTCGCCCACGGCAATTGTCACTTGGAACCACTATTCGGTTTTAATGCAGCATAATTTCGGGAAGAACTCACGACCACTTAAAATGAAATAACAATGAAAAAGACAGTTATATACTTAGCAACGATAGCCCTCTCTCTGGTCAGTTTAACGGGTTGCGACAGCCTGTTGAATGTAAAGCCACAATCCAGCATCACCGAAGAAGTCTATTTTCAAAATGAAGGTGATTTTGAACCCAATCTGACGGGTATTTATACCTTTATGCGAAACTTTGCCAACAACGTAACTTACGGCATAGAGCGCAGCGAAGAACTCATTGCCGCTTCCAACTCCCGTTTTGGCGTAGCTTGGTCACAAATTATAACCCCTTCCTCGGGAGCGGTCAATTACAACGATTGGTACCGCGCCATCGGGCACTGCAATTTATTATTGGCTAAAATAGAACCCTTTACCTTTGCTTCCAATCCTGACGCCAAAAAACGGATTTTGGCCGAAACGTACTGTCTAAGAGCCTATTTCTATTTTCACCTGACGCGCATTGTGGGCGATACTCCGCTCATGTTGCAGGCTGTGGTAAACGAAAACGTCCCCCTTTTACCCCGCTCACTGGCCGTCGATGTGATGAAACAAATCAACACTGACTTGGACGAAGCCATTAAGTTGTACAAAAGCATGACTGGATTTTCGGCGAAAACGTACCCAAGCAAATACCGCTTTGCGTATGGTTCAGCGCAGGCACTAAAAGCGGAGGCTAAGCTCTGGAGCGCCAAAGTCTTGGGCGGCGGCGCGGCGGATTTTAACGATGCGATTACGGCCATTACCGAAGTCGAAGCGTCGGGGGGGACACTCAATGCCGATTTTAAAAACGTATCAGGTTTACGCGCTACGGCCAATCCCGAAATTATTCTGTCGGCCTATTTCAGTCGTGATGAAACGGGTGGAAATTATGGATTGAATGCCTTGCCGTTTTTGGCCATTATCGGAGGAGCCATCAATTTAGATAGTATTCCTTACGCCCAAACCTCTACCACCGGACAGGGAGCCTATCAAATCAGCACCCAATCGCGGGCCTTGTTTGCCGCCAATCCCAAAGACAAGCGGATTCCTTTTACGTGGATTCTTGAACGCCAAAGTACGGGTCCTAAAGTGGCATGGATTACCAAATACTCGGGTACAAAATATTCCGACGACCGTATTTCGGACAATGAGTTAATTATTTTCCGCTTAGCTGATGTATTCCTGATGAAAGCTGAGGCGTATGCCGCCTTAAACAATGTCACAGATGCAGTAACCTATCTCAACAAAGTGCGCGTTCGCGCAGGCAACGGTGACTATAAAGGAACTATGACCAAAGCTGCGGTGGAAAGAGAGATTTTAGATGAACGCGGTCGTGAGTTGTTTTTTGAGAACAAACGTTGGTACGATTTAGTACGATTTCACAAAGGAAGTACCTTGGACATATACACCTACGTCCCCAATTTGATTGGTAAAAAAACACCTTTGTTCTGGCCCCTCAATACCACCGTATTGGGAGCAAACAGTTCGCTTAAACAAACAGAAGGGTATTAAATCCTATGAAGAATTCATTGTTATCCCTCCTATTACTTTTCACTATTATCGGTCTTTCGGCCGGTTTTTTCCCTGCTTTTGCCCAAAAAACAGCAGGAGTGATGCTCAGCGAAAAGCAATTCGTCACCCCTGTGCTCAAAGGAAAGGCAGACAATCCCATTGTACGGGTGAATGTAATTGTGGAAGACCCAACTGCTCAAAAGCAGATCGGCCATTTTGTGTTTGAAACGGCCGGTACCTCGCAACTCAAAGCTCTAAAAACGGCCAAATTGTACTATTGCGGGAAGGACTCGATGTTGATGCCCGCAAAAGCAACCCTTTTCGGTACGACAACAAAGTTTGGAAAACAGTTTACTATTGAGGGAAACCAGTCGTTGACATTAGGTAATAACTATTATTGGTTATCGTATGAGCTTAACCCCGAAGCTGATTTAATGGGAGTCGTGGACGCGGCTTGTGTGAATGTGATGGTAAACAAAGACGAGATACCCCTTCGCTCACAAAACACTATAAAGCAGCGTATTGGTATTGCTTTGCGACAACACAACGACGATAATGTTCATACCTTTCGTATTCCGGGGTTGGTCACTACCAATCAGGGAACGCTTTTGGCAGTGTATGATGCACGACGTGAAAGTAATCGCGATTTGCAGGGAGATATTGACATTGGTGTAAGTCGTAGTACGGATGCTGGCAAAACGTGGGAGCCAATGCGTATTGGCATGGACATGGGCAAATGGGGCGGTTTACCTGAAAAATTTAACGGTGTTTCGGATGCGTGTATTTTGGTGGATAAAAATTCCGGTACTATCTATTTGGCAGGTTTGTGGATGTACGGGGTCATCAACAGCGATGGAAAATGGCTCGAAGGCCTCAATGAAAACAGCAAAGAGTGGAACCACCAATGGCGTACCAAAGGCTCGCAACCGGGTTTTGATGTGAAACAAACGTCCCAATTCCTGATTGTGAAGAGCACCGATGACGGGAAAACGTGGAGTGAACCCATCAACTTGACTAAAACGTGTAAAAAAGAAGAGTGGTGGCTCTTGGCACCTGCACCCGGGCATGGTATCACCTTGGCGGATGGGACATTGGTCTTTCCAACACAGGGCCGTGACCAGGAAGGAAGACCTTTTTCAAACATTACCTACAGCCAAGACGGCGGGAAAACGTGGAAAACAAGCAATAAAGCAAGTGCTGAAAGTACCAACGAAAACATGGCCGTGCAACTGACGGACGGCTCTATAATGCTCAATATGCGAGCGGGCAAAAATCGGGGAGACCTCTCGGCCAACAACGGACGCGAAGTAGCCGTTACGCGGGATTTGGGCGTGAATTGGGCTATCCATTCTACCTCAAGCAAAGCCT
This sequence comes from Runella sp., assembly GCF_027484545.1. Lineage (GTDB taxonomy): Bacteria > Bacteroidota > Bacteroidia > Cytophagales > Spirosomataceae > Runella. The sequence continues at coordinate 4,475 of NZ_JAIXST010000235.1, forward strand.
TGCCTGAGCCCACCTGCATGGCGTCGATTCATCGGCATGATTTTACAAAAAACGGTAAAAAGCAAAGTGTATTTCTGTTTGCCAATCCAAATTCCAAAACGGACCGAGACCATATCACCTTGAAAGTCAGCAAGGACGATGGAAATACCTGGCCCGAAGCCCAATGGATTTTGTTGGACGAGCTGAAAGGACGAGGTTATTCCTGCATCACTTCCATTGATGAAAAGACGGTTGGAATCGTTTACGAAAGCAGTCAGGCAGACTTGGTTTTTCAACAGATTTTAGTGAGTGAATTATTGTAAGGCACGCTCTTTCAATGATGTCGTGCATCGAAATCCTACATTATTATGACAAAAAAACACATTAAGGGGTTATTTTCCGCTCCTTTCACGCCATTACATCCTGACGGGAGTTTAAATTTAGCCATGATTCCGACGTTAGTTGAAAATCTAATCACTGATGGATTAGCGGGTGCGTTTATTTGCGGATCCAATGGCGAAGGCCCTAATTTGACCATTCAGGAGCGCAAGGACGTAGCCGAAGCCTTTGTGAAAGCCGCCGACAAACGGATAGAAATCTGGGTACACGTAGGTCATTCGAGTATTGCCGAATCTAAAGCGCTGATGCAACATGCCTATGAGATTGGGGCTGATGCGGCCTCGGCCGTAGCGGCCTTTTACTTCAAACCCACTTCCGTCGAAAATCTGGTAAACTGTATGGCACAAATTGCCGAAGCAGCCCCGCAATTGCCGTTTTATTATTACCACATTCCTATATTGACAGGTGTGGGAATGGACATGTTGCGATTTTTGGAATTAGCTGAAAATCAAATTACTAACCTGCACGGTATCAAATACACGGCCAATACGATTTGGGAATACCACGCTTGTCTGAATCACTTTGGTGACCGATTTACTATTTTATATGGATTCGACGAAATGCTGTTGCCTGCCCTGAGTGTAGGAGCCGAAGCGGCCATTGGAAGCACTTACAACTTTGCCGCGCCGCTCTATCTAAGCGTGATGAATGATTTTCAAAACGGTCACCTTGCAGCGGCTCAACATACCATGAGTTTGTTGGTAGATATGGTACGAATGTTGATCAAGCACCCACCTATACCAGGACAAAAAGCCATTATGAAAATGCTGGGCAACGACGTAGGCGGTTGCCGTTTGCCTTTGGTAACGCTTTCAGGAGAACAGTATGAAACCTTGCAAAATGACTTAGAGAAAATAGGTTTTTGGGAGGCTCTAAAAACCTCTAAATCCACTGTTCAAACTACTTCCGATGCGTTTACTAAAGCCTGATTTTATCTTACTTTTTTCTTTTATCATCATGGCTCAAATTCTTCATGCGCAAACGCATTTTACCATAAAGAATTTGCCGAAAATTCCCGATAACGATGGTTTTGCGGGTTCTTTGGCGGGTATCTCAAACGGTGCCTTAATCGTGGCCGGCGGCAGCAATTTTCCTAACGGCGGGCGTCCCTGGAATGGGAGTACAAAAAAATGGTATTATCAAATTTTTGTTCTGGAAAAGCCCGATGGGAAATGGCTGAAAGTAGGAAAACTGCCACGTCCATTAGGATATTCGGTTTCGCTTACGTGGCGCGATGCGGTGGTGTGCGTGGGAGGAAGTAATGAAGAGGGGCATTTTGCCGAGAGTTTTCTGATGCGTTGGAAAGATCGACAAGTAGTATTTGAAAATCTGCCCGGTTTTCCTTCCACGATTGCCAATGCCTGTGGTGCTTTAGTGGGCGATATTTTGTACGTAGCCGGAGGTTTAGAAAAACCGAATGCCAAAGAGGCCCTACATACATTTTACACCTTGGATTTATCCGCAGAACCTGTTAAACGTTCTTGGAAATTGCTCCCATCTTGGAGCGGAGAGGCTCGCATGTTGAGCGTTGCAGCAAGTTACAATGGCAAGTTTTATTTGTTTTCGGGGACAAATTTGATTGAAAATACAAAAGACAAATCCGTTCAGCGCGTCTACCTGAAAGATGCTTATTCTTATGACCCAAAAACAAATCAATGGGCTCAATTGGCAAATTTGCCTCATTCAACCGTAGCTGCACCTAATCCTGCCTTTGTAGTTGATAATCAGATTGTTGTTGTGGGGGGAGACAGTGGCGAAAACGCTGCCAATACCCTTGTTTTAAAAGATAAGCATCCCGGTTTTAACACAAAAATCATTGGTTATGACATCCATACTGACCAATGGAAAACCATTGAGCATTTTCAAATAGATAGTAAAGTCAATGCGGAAACACACCCCAATGAAAGTACGTATTTGCCTGTGACAACTCCCTTGGTGGCGTGGCACGGAGGGTATGTGATGCCCGGAGGGGAGGTGCGCCCGGGTACAAGAACGCCTCGGGTTTTGATGATTAAACCAAGTAGAAAATAGCAAAAGAAACTCATTTAAACCTGAAATTTGACGCACTCTTTTTTTCGCATGGATAATACGACAAAAAAATACAGTTGGACCGTAGTGGGGTTATTATGGTTTGTAGCATTGCTGAACTATCTGGACAGGCAAATGTTGGCAACCATGAAACCAAGTATGCAGTTGGATATTGAGGAGTTGCAATCTGCCACGAACTTCGGTTATCTGATGGCTATTTTCCTATGGATTTATGGTCTTATGAGCCCTGTTGCGGGACTCATTGCCGACAAACTCAGTCGTAAAGGGTTGATTGTGGGTAGTTTATTTGTATGGTCGTTGGTGACTTATGCCATGAGCCATGCTACGACGTTCAATCAGTTGTATATCCTCCGTGCTTTGATGGGAATCAGTGAAGCCCTGTATATACCCGCAGGTCTTGCGATGATTGCCGAATACCATTCTCCCAAAACAAGGTCATTGGCCATCGGTATTCACATGACAGGCATTTATGCCGGTCAGGCGTTAGGTGGGTTTGGAGCAACGGTCGCACACCATTTTTCGTGGCAATACACCTTCAGTATTTTCGGCCTTATTGGGATGCTGTATTCATTTGTTTTGGTCCTGTTTTTAAAAGACAAAAGAACCAATCAACCGGTCCAAGAGGGAAGTCCGAAAGGGAAAGGAATAGCTGTTCTTAAAGGATTACCCTTGTTACTGACCAATGCCTCCTTTTGGGTGATACTCTTCTATTTTGCCCTGCCGGGCATACCGGGTTGGGCAGTGAAAAATTGGCTTCCAACCTTGTTTTCCGACAATCTGGGGATTGAAATGTCACAAGCCGGGCCGATTGCTACCATTACCATCGCTTTGTCCTCTTTTGCAGGGGTTATTTTTGGCGGTATGTTGTCGGATAAGTGGAGTCAAAAAAACATTCGGGCCAGAATTTACTCAAGTGCCATCGGCATTTCGCTTACCATACCTGCTTTGCTGTTGATTGGATACGGTCATTCATTGACTCAAAGCATTCTGGCAGCTGTCTGTTTCGGTTTTGGCTTTGGGATGTTTGATGCCAATAATATGCCCATTGTCTGCCAGTTTGTTTCTTCCAACTACCGCGCAACGGCCTACGGCTTGATGAACATGTTGGGAGTATTAGCGGGGGCCTTTGCTACCGGCGTTTTGGGGAAGTTTTCCGATGCCAACAACCTCGGCCAGGCATTTGCCCTGTTAGCCATCGTAGTTGTGGTGGCCTTGGCGATTCAACTAACATTTTTAAAGCCTCAAACCGACGATTTTAAAGAAGCTTAAATAGATACAAGCACCATATTAATAAACTGACTATGAGAGTAATAAGTCATTTAAAGAAAAATATACAAGGAGTTGTTGCTCTTCTGTTTTTAGTTTCAGAAGCAGTATTCGGACAGGAACCAAACGCACTTTTCAAAAGTGGCGAAGAGGGGTATAAATGTTACCGAATCCCAACCATTATTCTCACAAATAAAGGAACGCTGTTGGCCTTTGCCGAAGCCAGAAAAAATGGTTGTGGTGATGCGGGAGATATTGATTTGGTTGTCAGGCGTTCTGCTGATGGCGGGAAAACTTGGTCCCCAATGAGCATCGTATGGGATGATGCCGATAATACCTGTGGGAACCCGGCGCCCGTAGTGGATCGCAAAACAGGAAATATCATTCTGTTGTCCACTTGGAATTTGGGCACCGATCATGAAAAACAAATCATTGCCGGAACGAGTAAAGATACTCGCAGGATTTTTGTTCTTTCTTCCAACGATGAGGGCAACAGTTGGTCTAAGGCCAGAGACATTACTTCAGATGTCAAAAAGCCCGACTGGACATGGTATGCTACGGGACCTTGCAACGGTGTTCAGATGCAATCCAAAAAATACAGGGGAAGGCTTGTCATTCCCTGTGACCATATTGAAGCAGAATCCAAAAAATATTATTCGCACAGTATCTACTCCGATGACGGCGGATTGACGTGGAAACTCGGCGGCACAACGCCGACTGATATGGTCAATGAGTGTACCGTTGCCGAATTGCCCAAAGGAATCCTACTACTGAATATGCGAAACTACAATTCCACAAAGGTGCGCCAGACATCAACCAGCAAAGACGGAGGAGAAACTTGGTCTGAATTGAAGGCCGACAGCACTCTTATTGAGCCCGTTTGTCAGGGCAGTTTGCTTTGGTATGACCATACAGGAAGAAAACCTTTTCTGGCTTTTTCAAACCCTGCCAATCAAAAGTCAAGAACCAACATGACCGTGAGACTATCGTACGATAAAGGCAAATCGTGGAAACTGAAAAATGTCCTGCACGAAGGTCCTTCCGCGTATTCGAATCTCGTTGTTTTGCCAAACGGTAATTTGGCCTGTTATTACGAAGCCGGTCAAAAGAGCGCTTATGAGAGCATCGTTTTTAAGGAATTAATGTTCGATGATTTTAAATGAATGGCATGAAAAAGGGCTTTCTATGCCATTCAATAAGCTGACTTTACGACTTGTCTCCTGCCTTCAAGATATTTTCCTGATCACCGAAATCGGGATTCTGATAGATGGCTACGCCATTGTGATATTCGGTAACAGGCTCTTGGCCGGGGCGATGACGATGAAAGGGCAAGGCTTCGTGAGTAGAATAATGACACACGTACGATTTGCGTGTCTGCTCAGGATTGGCAATAATATCCCCGCCGTGTGCCAAGGCAGCATGCCAAATCAACACATCGCCGCGTTTGATTAGAAGCGTATCTTTGGGATAGTTGAGTTCGTTGCAGGTTTTATCCAAATAGTCTGCAAACTCAAGCGGCGTGCGGGTAGAGCGTTGGTTAAACAAAATGCCGTTACCGAAATTGAATTTTGGCATTTTGTGCGAACCGATGTAGTAATACAATGGTCCCGAATCAATTTTTATGTCTTCAAGCGGAATCCAGGCAGCAGCCAAATGGCTTGGTATCTTTGCCGTTACCCATGGGAAATCCTGATGCGTTGGTTGCTGACTTCCATACATAAACGCCAAACTTTGCATGACAACTGTTTGCTGTTGGAAAATTGCATCCAGAAATGTCACAATGGCCGGATGGGTCATCAATTTTTTGCCCGCTACCGAAAGATTATGGAAATCATTGAGTTTGACGTATTTGCCTTTTAAATCTTCTGTGGAGAAATCTTTGATAGGGCGTTCGCGGACGGGGTCAAATTTGGGGAGGTCAATGCGGGCCCACATTTTGTATTTTTCAGGATGCTCAACCAATTCTTCCACGTCTGACCAAAACAAATCAAGCAATTCAGCCTGAATGGATTGTTCTAAAACCACGTATCCATTTTTTTGCCAAAATTTCAACTTTTCGGCCAAGTTGTAGGAAACCTCGAAAGGTGGTTGGTAATTTTTTATAAAATCGTTTACATTAGCCTCTTTACGGTCTCCATGGCATAGTTGCTGCGTCAAATTCAGTTTGCGGAAACAATTGCTCTTTTACCGCCAATGCTTTTTGCTTAATTTGGGATAATACGCTCATTGTATGTTATAGAAGTTAGAAGTTTATCACCCAAATATAAAAAAGAACTATTGATTTAAAACCTTCCCTGCAATAAATACATATCGGTGCGGGCGTACAATGAAGAGTAAAAGGTCAGATGAGGGCGATTGGTTTCGATACGTTTTTCGAGCCGCAAAACGGGTGTTCCCAGTTCAATGCGCATGATGTCGGTCAGGGGAAGGGTGGCTGCCGTTGCCCATACTTTTTCTTCTCCACCTTTCACAATGACGTTGTAGCGACTGCGTAAAACACCGAATAAGGAGCGATTTTCGAGTTTTTGTTTGTGGAAATCAGGTACTTCTTGGGCAGGAAGGGCGATTTTTTCGTAAAATATCACTTCGTTGTTGACCAAACGTATCCGTTCTAAATAGTAAAACAAGCCGGAAGGATTAGCGGGAACAAAGAGGAAGCCTTCCGGAAAATTTCCTACGATAGGTTTTTGCAAAATTTCGGTTTGAATTTTTCCATCGAACAAAACCTCCGAAGGAAATTGCGGTTCAATGGACAACATGCCTGAACCAATCGGAAGCGGTTGAACTACGCTGCCTTTGCCTTGGTATTTTTTGATATAGCCTTCGTCTGCCAGCATCGAAAGGGCTTGTCTTACAGTAGGTTGGGTTAAGTTGTAAGCTTGTTGTAATTCTTTCTCGGACGGCAGTAGATTACCCGGTTCATAGACACCTTTGTGCAATTGTTGGCGAAGGGTTTCGTATAAATGTTGATAATGCGGTAAGCGAACGGGCGTATCAGACATGGGGTAAAGGTTTTATTAGGTCAAAGTTAGCACCTCTTTTTGAATATTTTTCTTAACATTGCATCATGCAACCAATCGTCCCGATCCACTATTTTCTTATCGTCGCTGCTGTTTTATTCAGCATTGGCTTAGCCGTTATCATTACTAAACGCAATACCATAGCAGTGCTGATTGGTATTGAACTGATCTTGAATGCCGTCAATCTCAATTTAGTGGCCTTTTCTCAGTATGACCCTGTTCGCCTGGCGGGGCAAATGTTTGCTTTGTTTGTGATTGTAGTGGCCGCCGCAGAGTCAGCGGTAGCGTTGGCTATCATTTTGAAAGTCTATCGCCATTTCCAAACTACTGATTTGGACAAAATAAGTTCAATGAAAAAGTAATATCAGTATGCTATTTGACTGCTTTTGACGTTTAATATAGAAGAAATTAAAAAGACTGAATACTAATTACTATATACTATTTCATCATGAAAAGTTTTGTATTCCTGCTTACGTTATTGACTTTCTGTCAAATCGTTGAGGCTCAGCAAAGATCTGGAAGTCAAAGACGTAAAAATGATGCCCAAAAATCGGCAGATGCCGCCAAAAGTATTGAAGACATTACCATACTTGGTATCAAGAGTAAATTTTTGAGCAAAGACTCCAACAACATTTCGATTTTTATGCGGGTGGACTTAAACAAGCCCAATAATATCCCTGTTCGTTGGAAAGAATTTACCGAAAAATTTACACTCAACTACGTCCTCTACCCCGATTTCTCTTCACGCGAACGACTGGGTTATGGCAATATTCCGCTCAATGAGGAGAATGTAATTCAACTTAGCAGTTCTAAATTTATGGTGCGATTTGACGTGAAGAAGCCTGCAAATCAGACGGCGGCAGTATTGCTTTCTGAAATTTCAGAAATTGGAACGACCAAAAAAGTACTCAATGACTTAGCCGTTAAATTCAGAGGGACTAAACTGAGTGAGCGTTTTGCGCTTTTTGAGCGGAGCGGACAAGTGCCGATGCTCCAAAACTACGTGAATATCAATGATACCATTTTAATTAAAGATGTGAACACAACCGTAAGGCCGTTGTACGTGATGCGTTATAATCATGATTTTGAAGCTGCTACATCGCCCATGAATACGACTCCGCGCAATGCCCCGCGCACGTTGGGAGTGGACACAACTTTTGTGATAAATACGAGTGTGCCTTTGACTTTTAAAGAAGAAGGACTCTATTATATGACCGAAGATACAACCGAAACCTCGGGGATTGGATTGGTCGTAACCAATAAGCGTTTCCCTAAAATGACGCGCCCGGCTGAGTTGGCAAAACCGGTGATGTACATGAGTCAAAATCAGGAAATTACTGAATTATTAGCGGCAAAAGACCCCAAAAAATCATTGGACCGCTATTGGCTCACACTTATGAGTGGCAATACGGATTTGGCAAAGAGAACCATCAGCGTGTTTTATAATCGGGTGGAAGAAGCCAATCGCTTATTTACGAGCTACAAAGAAGGATGGAAAACGGATAAAGGCATGATTTTTATTATCATGGGTCCTCCGGACCGTGTACAGCGCAGTAAAGACCGTGAGGTGTGGGTGTTTTCGCAACGGGCCAACTTCTCAGAAATTAACTTCACTTTCAATCGTCGTCCTAATCAATTTGTCGACGATTATTACGAGCTCCAACGCTACGTAGAATATCAACCCATTTGGTATCCCATGGTAGAAGCCTGGCGGACAGGAGCAGTGAGAGAATAAGTTTAAATGTCGAGTTCAGAATGCAGAGTGTCGAAGTGAAAAAAAAATGAGGGTCAAATGCAAAAGGTCGAATTGGATTAAACCTCGATATTCTGCATTCGACTCTCGACATTTTAGTTACTTTTTTTACTTGATTTTCATCTCAAACGCCATTCTTGCCTGAGTGCCTTCCATTAGTTGCAACTTCTTGAGGGTTTTGATGTAAGGAGCAAACGTTCCTAATTTTTGTTGCATCATTTGTTCTTCTGCATCTCCGGTGAATTTATTAATCAACTCCTCAAACACGTTTTTCTGTGCAGGATATTTCACCCGGTAATCACCTTCTTTCAATTTAGCGGCCTGCGCTGCCACTTGAATTGCTTTGTCCAAACCGCCAAATTCATCAATCAGTCCGTTAGCTTTGGCTTCTTTGCCCGACCATACACGTCCTGACGCTAAGGATTGAAGTTTTGCCAGTGGCATTTTACGACCTTCAGCTGCTTTTTTGGTGAATATCGCGTAGATATTTTCAGTACTGCGTTGCATACGATTGCTTTCAAACGGCGTCATTTCGCGCGTTACACTTGGCCAATCGGAGTGAGCGTTGGTATTAACGCGGTCGAAAGTGATACCCAATTTGTTACGAAATGCATCTTCAAAATTAAAGAGGACACTGAATACCCCAATTGAACCCGTGATGGTGTTGGGCTGAGCCACGATTTTATCACAACCCATGGCCATGTAATAACCGCCTGAGGCTGCTACGTCTGACATCGATGCAATAACGGGCTTTTCTTTGCGAGTCAATTGCACTTCGCGCCACATTACATCCGATGCTAAGGCGCTGCCACCCGGCGAGTTGATACGGAGCACGACAGCCCTCACTTTCTTGTCTTTACGAGCTTTACGCAGTTCTTCGGCAATGGTTTCCGAGCCTATATTTCCGTCGCTGCTTTTGCCTGAATTAATAGCTCCTTCGCCAATGATAACCGCAATACGACTGTCTGATTTACCTTCTTTGACGAGTTTCTCCGCTTTGCCGTACTTGCTGAGACCTACAAATTTGATTTTATCGTCTTCTTTCAATTTGAGCTCATTACGCAGTGCCGTTTCAACTTCGTCATAATAACCTACGTGAGTAACGAATTTGTATTTGAGAGCATCCTGAGGCGAATCAATGTTCAGCGAATCGGCTAGGTTTTTGAGTTGTGCTACGGGAATACTACGTGATTGTGAGATTTTTTCAACAGCGTGGTCAAATACGGTGTTAATCAACACCTGATTTTGTAAACGGCTGGCATCGCTCATGTTTTCGCGGAAAAATGGCTCCACGGCACTTTTGAACTCACCTACGCGGAATACTAAAGGTTTTACATCCAGTTTGTCGAGGGTGCCTTTATAAAAATCATATTCGGCACTTAATCCGTTCCATTCCATTCCTCCCGCAGGATTCAGGTAAATTTTGTCGGCAACTGAAGCTAAGTAATAGGCCTTTTCGGTCATTACTTCGCCGTAAGCGTATACAAATTTCTTTGATTTTTTGAAGTCAATAAGAGCATCACGAATCTCTTCGGCAGAAGCCCAACCTACCATCGGGTACTGGACGTCCAGGTAAACCCCTTTGATATGGTCGTCAAGTTTGGCATTAGCCAAAGCGGATTTGATATCCAATAGGCCAATGACACTTCCTTGGCCGCCCGACAATTCAGCAAAAGGATTTTCGACCGAAACCTCCTGAATTTGACTGTTGAGATTGAGTTTGAGAACAGAATTACTTTCGAGAGTCGTTCTTTCTTCAGAAGAACCTAAAGCGGCTGCTAATCCAATAAACAGAAAGAAGCCGAGCAGCGAAAAGAGGAATAGACCAACGATTGTCGCAAAAACATACTTAATAAATTGCCACATTTTTAGTTGCGATTGGTGAATGAGTGAAAAATTAAGATTGACATATATACGATAAAACAACAAACAAAATTAGCGTTTTGATAGGGCAGATGGGGTGGTTTATGTTAAATGGCGGTATCTGTTTACGAGTGGGAATATGAGGTTACGGAAAAAATAAATTGAATTCTTAAAGTTTCTTAATCGGTTTGGGGCTTTTTAAAAATTGGAATAGCTTGCTGAAAATTCAGGCATTATGTTATCTGCCGTTTGGCTTTTTTACCGAAACTTTCGGGTGTTTACTCACGCTGTTGCCTGGGGGGCATGGCTCATAGCAGGGGCACCTTTGGGAGAAGAATTATGGTCGTTTGTAGTGCTGTTGTTTTGGCTTAAGCTGTTTTCGTACGGAGTAATTTGGGTTCTTATGTACACATTTTTACGCCAAATTTACCTCTTTTATCAGAACTTAGGCTACTCAATTACAACGCTTTTTGTCGGCGCTTTTGGATTGGATCTGCTCTTGTTTTTTGGTTTACTTACGATTTTTTCATGGAGCATCTCGCTGTTTTAGAGGCTGATAGCATCGAATTGACTTTTGGGAATCAAAAGATTCTTCAGAACATTTATCTCAAAATACCTGGAAATCAGGTAACGGCTGTTTTGGGACGTAACGGCGGCGGGAAATCGTGTTTGCTGCAAATTATTTTTGGCACATTGACTCCAACCCACAAGTCAGTTCGGTGGAACGGACAGTACGTTGAATCGCCTTATCGAAAACGGGTTTTTGTTCGCTATTTGCTCCAACACCCGCTGACGCCTGCGTCCATGCGGGTAGGAGAGGCGTTTGAGTGGTATGGTATAGATTCTGATGCTGTGGGCTATGAGAAAATGCCTCTTTTGAAAGACCAACGAATGGGGCAACTCTCGGGCGGAGAACGCCGTTTTTTGGAGACGTTGATGATTTTGCTTTCTCCCGTGCAGTTTGTGTTGTTGGATGAACCGTTTTCTCATTTGTCGCCTATTTATGTGGAACAACTGAAAACTATTATCCAAGAGCAAAAATCGAAAAAAGGCATTCTCATTACCGACCATTTGTATCGGGACGTTTTGGACATTGCCGATCAAACCTATTTACTCCAAAACGGCGCTACGGATTTGCTTTCCAATCCTCGGCAGGAATTGATTGATAGGGGATATATTCCTGAGTGAAAGCAGCCTCCATAAAAACTATTTGCACAAAAATTCGTTACTTTGCTCCGATAATGATGGTTTACTGTTGTAGGAGTTTATGGTTTACAATTGGAGATTTATGGTTGAAGTAACATCCTAAACAGTAAACAACAAACCGCACGGGCACGGTCCGCCGCTGCGGGTCCCGTCGAAACTAAAAACTAAAAACTAAAAACAGAAAATAGCAAACTTAAAAAAATGGCAAACGGAATATTACAAGGTAAACGCGGCATCATTTCAGGTGCGCTTGATGAAAACTCTATTGCGTGGAAAGTGGCGTTGAAAGCCAAAGCCGAAGGCGCAACTTTTACGCTTACCAACGCACCCATTGCGATGCGGATGGGTGAAATTAAAAAATTGGCAGAGGCTTGCGAAGCCGAAATTATTCCCGCCGATGCAACATCTGTGGAGGAGATTGAGAATCTTTACGGAAAGTCAATGGACGTATTAGGTGGAAAAGTGGACTTTGTGTTGCACTCGATTGGAATGTCGCCCAATATTCGCAAAGGTCGCGCTTACGGTGATTTGAATTACGAATGGTTTTTGAAAAGCGTAGATGTGTCGGCTTTGTCATTTCACAAATTTTTGCAGGTTGCCGAAAAGATGGACGCCATCAACGAGTGGGGAAGCGTGGTTGCGCTTACTTACATGGCCGCCCAACGGACGTTTCCCTTTTATACCGACATGGCCGAAGCCAAAGCCATGCTCGAATCCATTGCCCGCAGCTACGGCTACCGCTATGGTAAACTGAAGAAAGTGCGCGTAAATACGGTATCGCAATCGCCTACCAAAACTACGGCAGGAAATGGCATTGGAGGATTTGATAAATTCTTTGATTTTGCCGAAAAAATGGCACCGCTTGGAAATGCTTCAGCCGATTCGTGTGCTGATTTTGTAACGATGATGTTCTCCGATTATACCCGCATGGTGACTATGCAAAACCTTTTCCACGACGGAGGTTTCTCTAACGTCGGTATTTCGGCGGAAGTATTGGAAGGGTAATTTTTATTTGGAAGTAAGAGGTAGGTAGTGAGAAATTTTAAGGTTCTTTTATTTCCTACCTCTTGTTTTATTTGGATAGTTCCTTAAGATAATTAATAGTAAATTCTCTGCCACGTCTAATTACTTCAGTTGGCGGGTTTATGATAGGATTACCTTTTAAAAAAATCTTTTCTTCAGAAGCAACTGGCTCGTTTTCGATATCAAGTTTTAGTGATATTTTTTTTAGAAATTCAAGAGGTAATGTTTTAATAATATTTTCACTTAAATCTAACTCTTTTAATTGAGATAGGTTTTTTAGAAAGTATATATCTTCAATTTGACAGTAACTTGAAAATAAAGAGTGCAGATTATTTAAAGAACTTAAAAATTCCGGTACTGGATTAGTGAGTTATGTTAAGTATCTTTGTTGAATGGACATAGATTTTGAAAAATATAAAGGCTTACACTACTGTGACAATGCAAATTGTAAGTTTTACGAAAAAATAGGCA
>NZ_JAIXST010000265.1 GCF_027484545.1 Runella sp.
GACCAGTTAGCTAGCACCTCCCACGTAAAACCACGGACATTTTTGATAGGCGTACCCGTTACCGAAAGTTCAACGCCTTTTTTCTGCGTTTTGATACCGTTTACCAACGCCGCCGAGTAACCTGTTGTGTTCGACAAAGGCAGGTTGAAGATACGTGGGCCGTCGTTTGACACAAAATAGGCGGCATCCAAAGTAAGGCGGTTGTTTAAGAAACGAACATCTGTACCAAATTCAATTTGCGAGGTTGAGTTTGGCTTTATTTGTTCGTTGTTCAGGGTATTTGTATAATAGGCAGCAGGTTGATTATTGTAAACCAAAGGGGTGCTATATACTGCAGAATTTTGGTAAGATGGTCCATCGTAAGACGACGAATAGGATTCACCATAACCCAGATTGATTCCAGTGTATGAAGATTGCGTTAAACCGTCTTTAACGTTGGCATACGAACCTCTGAACTTCAAAAATGAGATTGGGCCTAAGTTTTCTACCAAATCAGAAACAACAAAACTTGCCGCTACTGATGGATAAAAGAACGTATTGTTACCTTTCGGCAAGGTAGATAATTGATCCATTCGGCCAGTAGTAGAGACTGTTACGAAGTTTTTGTAGGTAAAGTCAGCCGAATAATAGGCCGAATTAACACCCATAGCCGAACGGAAGTTATTGATACGAACTGGATTGGCCGAGTTAGCAAAGCTATAAACTCCTGGCACGTTCAGATAATCGGTAGTGGTAAAATTATAGTTGTAATTGAAAGTGCGCGTATTACCACCCACAAAGCCATTGATAGAGAAATCGTTACCAATCTTTTTGTCAATTTTAACCAACAATTCTGTATTGTTGTCGAACAAGTTGCGTTGGTCTTCGCGGTAATCTCCACGGCGTTCGTCACGCCCATAAGTACCCATCGAAAAAGGAAACTTCTCAGTGCGGAGTGTATTCCAAGTAGAAATCTGCGTACGTAATGTAGCCTCAATGCCATTGGCAATCTGGTACTTCATAGCCACCTGCCCAATAATATCGGTTTTATTGTGGCTACGCAACCACTCATACGACATAAAATACGGGTTGTTGTAGCGCTGGTACTCCGCATAGATTTGCTGTACACCTTCTTTGCCAGGCTGCCAGTAGTTGCGCATATCATCCATTGACCAGTCGGCGCCTGCCCAGATAATGATGTTGTAAATCATGGAGTTAGGGCCGTAATTTACATCAGGTATATTAGGCGACTGCTGGCGGTTATATTGCAAATTTGACTCAAAAGTAAGGCGCTTGCTAAACTTGTAATCAAACGAAGTATTGAAAGTAGTACTGTTGAGTTTGGTATTTGGCACAATCCCTTTTTGGTAGGTATTCGAAAGAGAAAATCGCGCGTTATACTTGTCGCCAGAGGCAGATACTGCTACGTTGTTTGTTGAAAGAACACCTGTTTTTAGGTAGCGTGTTAGGTTGTCTTTGCCACGTGCTGTCCAGGGCGTACCTTGGCGCTTTCCAGTAATTGGATCAACAGGGCTATCGTACTGAGGTAGCAACTGACCGTCAAAACGGGGTCCCCATACGTCGTAGTCACCGTCGTTTTTACCAGCACCACGTCCATCTACGAATTCATACACACCGTGGTCTCCAGGACCGTAGAGGTCTTGCACTTTTGGAATGGCGTTGAAGCCGTTGTCGAACATGGTCGAAGAATTGAAATCGACTGAAAAGCCACGCTTATCTTTGGAACCGCGTTTGGTGGTAATCAAAATCGCTCCGTTTTTACCACGGAAACCGTACAAAGCCGATGCTGATGCACCTTTTAGCACAGAGTAATTCTCGATGTCGTCTGGGCTAATATTCCAAGTATCAGAGTTGATTGGCACACCATCTACTACATACAAAACATCAGAATTACCTCTCAAAACAACTTGTGGGCGGCGAAGCATTTCTGCGCTCATACCAATTGTTAAACCAGCTACTTTTCCCACCAAACCTTGGATAGGATTAGGCTCACGTGCTTTTATCGTTTGGCTAGCGTCAATCCCCTGAATGGAGACACCCGTACGACGAATGTCTTTTTTGATTCCAAGGGCAGTAACCACGACCTCTTGAAGCTGTTTGAGGTCCTGGCTCATTTTCAAATCAATCGTAGAACGGTTTCCAACGGTGATTTCCTGAGCGGTATAACCTACAAACGAGAAAACCAACACATTCTCAGGTGATACACTGATTTGAAATTTTCCTTCTCCGTTTGTATTTACGCCACGATTGGTTCCTTTCACAATAATACTTACACCCGGAAGCGGGTTGTTGTCGTCGGCAGTCACTGTACCCGTGACTGACTTTTGGGCAACGGCGCTAAAAGTAACTAAAAGACAAAAGGCAAGTACTTTCAACGCAAGTTGGGGTAGTTTTTGTACCATAAAATAGAGTGTTTGGAAAGATGAATGAAAGATATGTTGGGTGGTATATCCGGCAAATGTACCAGTGTAGTATTACTTAAAAATTAAGTTCGTGTTAAGTTAATGTAAAGAATAGAGGTGTTATAGATAATGTACTAATTGATAGGTAGTTATGTAGATATGAGAAAATCAAAACAAATGAACTGAAAAAATGTTTTGTTTAGTATGTATATTTTTTTAGACCTTTGCACTTTAACTTTGTAATTACACTTAATTAGAATGAGTCAACAGATAGAGTTGGTAGTTTTGGACATGGCTGGGACTACCGTTACTGACCAACACGAGGTAGAGGCCTGTTTTGCAAAGGCGGCACGCCTTACGGGTATTGAAGCTACAGATGCAGAAATCTTAGCGGTACAGGGTTTAGCCAAACGATTTGTATTCCAGCTTTTTTGGAGAAAACAACTCGGGGAATCTCATCCCGAAGTAGAGAAACGCGTAGATGAATCGTATGCCTTATTCAAAGAAATTCTGGAAAAACACTACCATACGCATCCCGTTACTCCGACAGAGGGGTGTTTAGCATTGTTTAACTATCTGCATGAAAATCAAATAAAAATAGCGTTAACTACGGGTTTTTATCGAGTCGTAACGGACATTATTTTGGAGAAATTAGGATGGCTCGAAGGACTGGATGAAAACCGCGTCGGTACTCCTTCTTCGATGATTCAGGCTTCCATTTCGAGTGACGAAGTGGAGTTGGGCCGCCCGCATCCTTTGATGATTCAAAAGGCGATGCGACTGCTGGGTGTCAGTGACCCGAAGCGCGTCATTAATGCAGGGGATACCCCTTCCGATTTGCAATCAGGTCATGCCGCCGGGGTATTTCTTAATTTGGGAGTAACCAATGGTACGCATACAACGGAGCAACTGATTTCGCACCCGCACGATGCACTGATTGGCTCTATCGACGAAATTATTAATGTAATAGAAGGTACAAAGGTTAAAAGTAAAAGTTAATGCAGACTCATTTTGACCTAATCGTCGTTGGTGGGGGAATTATGGGCACGTTTCATGCCTATCATGCCGCTCGACGCAACAAATCAGTTTTACTTTTAGAAAAAGATAATTTTCCGGTAGGAGCCACTGTTCGAAACTTCGGACAGGTAGTACCCTCAGGACTTGCCGGACGCTGGTTTAACTACGGCCAACGGAGTTTGGAATTGTACGGGGAACTTCAGGCAAAAACGGACTTAACTTTCCGTAAAAATGGTTCGGTCTACATTGCTTCCGATGCCGACGAATGGCAGTTGGCAAACGAGCTGTACGACTATTACCAAAAAGTAAATTATCCCTGCGAATTATTGAGTCGGGAAACCTGCCTTGAGAAGTATCCTTATCTTCAGAAGAGCTACCCGGTAGGTGCCATTTTTTTTCCAAATGAATTTACTGTCGACTCGCCGTTGCTGATGCAACGATTTTTGGGGTATTGCGTCGAACAGGCAGGAGTTACTTATCTTAACAATGCCAACGTGATGGAGTGCCAAACTACCAACGACAAGGTACAGGTGCGGCTCACGAATCGGCAGCAATTTGAAGCCGAAAAAGTGCTGATTTGCAATGGACACGAGTTTCGGATGTTGTACCCCGATTTGTTTGCACAGAGTGGCTTAGTGGTAAGTAAATTACAAATGCTTCAGACTGTACAGTTCCCTGAATTAACCATGAAGGGGAATCTCCTGACGGGACTGACTATCCGGCGCTATGAATCTTTTCAACAGCTTCCTTCTTATGCCAACCTTACGACACCGGCACATTATGAGGAGCTCAAAAAATGGGGAATTCACATATTGTTTAAACAGGCGGTGGATGGGTCAATCGTGATGGGCGATTCGCACGAGTACGCCGGAGCACAACACGTAAATGATTTAGGATACCACATTAATGATTACATTAATCAGTTAATGATTGAGGAAGCCAAGCGGATTGTTGACTTACCGGTAGAACGTATTCAAAGCAGTTGGGCAGGCTTTTACAGTCAAACGACTGATGAAATTTATGAGTATGATATTGATGAAAATATCCGGATCATCACGGGAATCGGAGGGAAAGGAATGACTTCCAGCGGAGGGTATTCTGAAGAAACAATTGCGGCATATATATAGGTACAAGCGAAAGCTCACAAACGTTGGCAACGTTTTGGTTCTGTCCAAATCGTTGCCAACGTTATTTTTGGTTGAACTATAGATAATACAGGCCAATTTTAGTTTAATTTGTACTGATTTTCAATCAGCTACAGGCATGAAATTTCTTATTGCTTTTAAAGTCATCAGTACGGTTGTTTTTTTTGCTTCTTACAGCTTCGGGCAGGTGAAACCTGCGATTTTGAAAATCAGATTTGATAAACCCGATTTACAGGCGAGTTCTATTCGAATAGAAAATGGAAAGGCACCGGCAAGGCGGATAGTGTTAGATTCAACGACCACCCGCACGGACTCAGCAGGAATAGTTATTTATACTTTTGCCATTCGTAAATCTGGGGTTAAAAACATCGCATTTTTTCAAGATTCGACAATGGTGACTTCCATTGATTTTTTTCTTCGCCCTGGGGAAAAAATTAATTGTATTGAAAAAGGAAGCAAATTTATTTTTGAGGGCGAAGATAATGCGGCCAAAGTCAACCGTTTTTTGCGGGAAATTGGTATTTTGAGTAAAGATTCTTTGCGCCAGAAACCCTTGATGCGGAAAGTAGCAGATGATCTATATGCCAATTTTATGAGAGACATGGCCGATGAAAAATGGCATCTGTATCAAACCACGCAGGACACGACCGATACTACCCAAAATATATTCGTAAAGGCAGCCTTGGAAGCCCAACAATATCAACGAGTTCAGTTTTTTGTTCAAACTAAAGATTGGACTGACGATATGTTTGAAAGAATAAAGGACATTATCGTGGGGCGGCAGCAGCGGATTTTTATTCCCAATAATGAAACCACCTATCGGCCTCCTTTTCGGATTGTGCCACACGAAGACGCGATTCTATCTTGGGATTATCTGTTTTCTTTAACGAGCCATTTGGGGGGTAATATTAATTACTTTAACCAGAAAAACAACCTCAGTGAAAAAGTCGCCGAATTTTATGATGCTGTGGATCGTGAACTGAGTCGACTGCCTCAAACCCGTGAAGCGTTACTTTCCACTATTTTACGGAGCAATTGGTTCAATGATTCTGGTTCTCAGGGACTCCTCGAACGATTTGAACGCGACTTCCCCAATTCAAAGCACTTAAAAGAGGTTCATTACGCTAATTGGTCCATGCAAAAAGCGAAAGCAGGAGCGTCGATTCCGCCTATTCCATTGTTAAAATCGGACAGTACACAAACAACTTTAGTAATCCCCAAAGGCTCCCCAACTTTGGTTTTGATTTGGAATACGTGGGAGGATAGTTGTCAATTGGCACTCTCTGCGGTGGCTTTACTTGCAAAAAAATACGACAAAAGTACCGTGCGCTTTCTTACGGTATGCGCCCGAAATCGCTTTGAAAGTTGGAAGGAAGTGCTGATGTGCCATTGGTCCAATCCTCAAAAAGACGCACATTTTTACGCAGATTATCCCGAAACATCGGTTTTGGAAGGGTTTTTTACCAAAAAACGCCCTAAGCTTGTCTTCTTGGACAAAGAAGGGAAATACGTAGAAGAGTTCAGTCCCTTTGAAACTGCGAAAATTGAAAAATGGCTTAAAAAATAAAGTTTAGCCGCTACCCCAATTAACAATCCCACTTTTCCTGAAAAATTTCATTCCCCTAAAAAGAGCGGATGTCAAAATCGTTGTCTTTTTTCTTGCTTTGAATTGCATTAATAGATAGATGTATGCTTTTTAGAAAAGCATATAAACTACGGTTTTTTGTCCCTTTTAGGGTAAGTCCCTAAAAAATCATAAATGAAGAACGGGAGCTTGCTTTACTGTAATGACTATCATTGGTTTGGGATGGGCCTACAATGCTAAAAGGTTTACAATTAGTGTGTTGAACTGTTTTCTAATCACAATGAACTACTTAAAATAAGTAGTTCTCGCTTCTCATTTTTTCGCTTTATTGGGCATAAATTACACAAAAATGTGTGATTTATGTAACATTTTCCAAAATTTATGTAACACTTTTTGGCATAGAAAGTCAGACCTTTATCGAAGTAATATTTATCTCAATTTGATGTCAGTTAAATTTAAAAAAGAGCAGGATTCAAGTTACAAATGCAACTTCTTGATGGTTAGTTAATTGATTAAAAATTTGATTTGGTGTTTGAAAATCATGTCTTTTTCTTGGCCTGTTATTAAGTTCATTCTCTAC
>NZ_JAIXST010000338.1 GCF_027484545.1 Runella sp.
CCGATAGGACGTGATAACAGCTTCCGTCCCGGCGAGGGTCGTCCAACTCAAAGAAAAATTCAGCTACATTCATTTCCCAAAGGTCGGGCTAACTTACCACTTCATGCAATTGCCCTAGGCCTGACAGGCTTATTCGAACAACTTCAACAAATAGAGTTAGATTGTGACAATCAACACTCTTTTGAGAAGATTTCTAACGCTTTAACTCATTTCTTAACTGATTTCAAACAGAAACTTCCTTCTGTAATACGGCAATATCAAAAATTAACCGAATCATGACCCTGAAATGCCTGATTGTTGATGACGAATTAATGGCCCGAAAAGCGCTCGAAAGATTGTGTGACAAACGGAATGAATTGGAGGTAGCAGCCATTTGTGAGGATGCAGAAGAAGCCCTTAAAGTTCTGAAAAGTCAAGAGATTGATCTCCTTTTTTTGGATGTTGAATTGCTCGGTCTAAACGGATTACAATTGCTTGACCAACTTCCGTATATGCCCTTGGTCATCATGACAACCTCCAAAACCGAATATGCGTTCGATGCTTTTCAGTATCAGGTAAATGATTATTTAAAAAAGCCCATCACCCTGCCTCGATTCATGCAGGCTATTGATAAAATTCTGGAGCAAAAAAATTCCGTTGCCGCAAAAACAGATACTTCTCCAAAAATTGATTCGAATGACATCTTTGTCAAAGAAGAAGGTCGTTATATTCGTTTGGCTTATCAGGATATTTTATACATTGAAAACGTTGGAGACTACGCCAAAATCCGAACAAATCGGGGCAGTCACGTCATCTACACAACCATGAAAACCTTAGAAGAAAAATTACCCGTTTCTATCTTCTTCCGCGTACACCGAAGTTTTATTATTAATCTCTCCAAAATAGTGGATATTGAGGAGTCAAATCTGGTCATTGAGGAGAAAGTAATTCCAATAAGCCGGAATTGATGGAACGAATCAATTTATTGTAAAACGGCCAACGCGTCCACACAGTCTTGGTCTATCGCTTTTTTGAGGGCATCCAGTCCATCAAATTTGAGCTCAGGACGAATGTATTTTACAAGTTCAACGGTTATTTTTTCACCGTAAATATCTTCCTTAAAGTTAAATATATACACTTCCTGCGTTCGTCCAATGCCACTAACGGTCGGGCGAAAACCGATACTCATTACTCCCTTAAACAGTTGTTCCCGCACCTTCACCCAAACGGCGTAGATGCCATCGACAGGTATCAATTTGTACGATTCTGAAATTTGGACGTTGGCCGTCGGATAACCAATCGTGCGACCCAGTTGCCGACCTTTTACCACCAATCCTGAAAAGGAATAGTTACGACCCAAAAGTTCGTTGGCAACGTTGGTTTCTCCTTCCATTAAAGAGTGACGTATTTTGGTGGAACTTACGGTTAAATGGTCAATTTCCTGACGGGGAATTTCTTCAATTTCAAATCCGTAACGCGGAGCATTTTGTTGAAGGTATTCAAAACTTCCTTCGCGATTGCGACCAAAATGATGGTCATATCCAATCACTAATCGTTTGGTACCGATTCTTTCCACTACTATCTGTTGAATAAACTCCTCCGACGACAGTTCGCTGAATTCGCGGGTAAAGGGAATGACGACTAAATGTTGCACTCCGTTTTGGCGCAATGATTCAATCTTTTCAGCTAACGTAGAAAGCAGTTTCAGGTTTTGACTGTCTTTGGAAACCACCATACGAGGATGAGGCCAAAACGTCAGAACGACCGTTTCACCCCCGTGTATTTCAGCTGCTTCGCGTAGGCGATTCAGTATTTTTTGATGCCCCAAATGCACTCCGTCAAAGGTACCGCTGGTAACAATAGCATTTTGAAGCGGCTGAAAATCAACTATATCGTAATAAACATTCATTAGCATTAGCCCCTAACCGCAGCGGCACGGTACGCCGCTGCGGGACCGTCCCGAAATGGGAATTTTCAACTTTTAATTTATTCCTAATTCTTCCCTCTTTCTTTTCACAAAATCATCTATTTCATCGGCATCTTTTAACCAAAAATCACCGATTCGAGTTCGGCAGAGTTCTCTCATATAGGCCCCTGATTGTACCAGCATTCCTACATCGCGCACTAAACTGCGAATGTAGGTACCTTTAGAACAGACGATTCGGAAACTAACTTCGGGAAAATTCGTATCGTCAATTTCAAAAACCGAGACAGTTACCGTGCGCGGTTTTATCTCCACAGCTTCGCCCCTTCGAGCTTTCTTGTAAAGGCGTTCTCCGCCCATTTTTACGGCAGAATAAATCGGAGGATATTGTTCAATCGTACCTGTCAATTGCTGAACTGCTGCGTTTAGTAATTCATGTGTGATGTGGTCGACAGGATATTCAGCGTTAAAAGTGGTTTCGAGGTCAACGGAAGGCGTAGTTTTTCCCAACACTAATTTCCCGGTATATTCTTTTTCGGCCCCTTGATAGGCATCTATTTCTTTGGTTTTCTTGCCCGTACAAAGTATCAGCAAACCAGTAGCCAAAGGATCCAAAGTTCCTGCGTGTCCGATTTTTTTAATCTTACAGGCCTTTTTTATCTTATTTACGGCGTCGAAAGAGGTCCAGATGAGAGGTTTATTCAACAAAATTACCTCCCCTTCTTCGGGCGTATTTGAAGTAGTTTCAGTCATTTATCAAGGTTTAAACTACCTGCAATTTATATCCCATCAGCAATAACACTAAAATAGCTCCGCCAACGATGATACGGTACCAACCAAAAACACGGAAGCCGTATTTGGTCAGGAAATCA
The DNA here is from genome assembly GCF_027484545.1 of Runella sp. Taxonomy (GTDB): domain Bacteria; phylum Bacteroidota; class Bacteroidia; order Cytophagales; family Spirosomataceae; genus Runella. The sequence goes on from NZ_JAIXST010000338.1 coordinate 2,776, forward strand.
ATAAAAAACTTGATAGCCAACATTGCTACCACAAAGGCAACCACATTTCCAATTGCCAAAATTTTAATCTGTTCGTCCGTCAAAACGAAACCGTCTTTGTACAAATCGTAGGCTTTCTTAGCCGTTGCTGCAAACATAGTAGGTACGGCCAGAAAAAAAGAAAATTCGGCAGCTGCTTTCCGTGAAAGTCGTTGTGACATACCTCCCACGATGGTTGCTCCCGAACGCGATACGCCCGGTACCATGGCAAGGCATTGAAAAAAGCCAATTTTAAAGGCAGTCAGGTAATCTATTTCGTCTGAATCTTCAATGAAGGTTTTGGTAAACCATTTATCTACAAACAACAGAATAATCCCTCCCACCAACAGCGAAATAGCTACTCCCAAAGGACTTTCGAGCAGGGCATCAATGGCATCGCTGAACAATACTCCAAAAACAGCACTTGGAATAAAGGCCACGACGAGTTTGAAATAAAAGTCTAAGCTGCGAAAAAAGCGTTTGAAATACAGCACTACCACCGACAAAATAGCCCCTAACTGAATGGCAACTGTAAAGAATTTAACAAAACGGTCGGAAGCAATTCCCATAAAAGAGGATGCCAAAATCATGTGACCCGTGGAAGAAATAGGAAGATACTCCGTAATGCCTTCGATTACGGCAAGAATGAGTGCTTGGAGAAAATTCATTGAATATAAGTTATGTTATTCAAGCAGTAAGAACTGACCAGCAAAAGTGCCTGCGAATCCACCCTGCGAATAACAGATAGACAGTTTGCTACTTCTCTGTTGAAGCAGGTTTACGAAGGATGGCAAAAAACTCTACAACAAAACCCGACATGACGACTAAAGGACCAACGGTCAAGCCTAAAACACCGAAACCAAACTCGGCTGAATCCATACTCATAATGACAAAACCACCTAAAATCAGCACAATGCCGATAATCATAAAGGTGAAATTACTTTTACTAAAAGGAAGTGCGTTCTTTTTCATTTTAAAAATTTTATCTGTTTTTCGTTTTTATTCCCTGTTTGGTAATCGTTTCCGATTAATATAAATCATCCAAAGCCATTCGCAAATACCTCGCCAAAGCCTGAAATGTACTGGCAATTCCAATTAAAGCCCCCAAAACAATGACGGCCAATAATAAGAATCCAAGTTTTTCATACTCCTGCAAAATGTGTAATCCTTCGATTTGGCGCAGTGCAATCTGTTGGAGTGCGACAATCAGGCCCGCGGCAATGACCCCGCTGATCAAGCCCTGAACGGCTCCGTTTTTAAGAAAAGGCTTTTGAATGAATCCATCCGTAGCTCCTACCAACTGCATACTCCGAATCAAGAATCGTTGAGAATACAAAGCCAAACGAATGGTATTGTTCATCAACAACACAATGATTATGAGCATTATAACCGCAAAAGTGGCCAAAATAAGGTAAATCTTAGTGAGGTTTTTATTGATTTGGTCGGCTAAGTTTTCCTGATAAACTACCTCAAAAACGCCTTCTATCTTTTCTAACTCCGTTTTGATTAGTTTGAGTTTGGTATCTTCAAAAAAGTCTTCCTGCAGTCGTACACGGTAGCTGTCATGAAGGGGATTTTCTCCCAAAAATGCCGTAAAATCTTCTTTCGTATCCGTAATAAATTCTTTGGCCGCTTCGTCTTTGGAGAAAAACAGTACCTGAGGCTTTCCCTCAATATTTAGTACAAAGGGTTTTACTGCAATCTTTTTTTGTACATCAGCAACTTGGGTAGAATCTAATTCTTTATCAAGCATCACCCGCACTTCGATGTTTTGCTTGATGATTGAAATCAATTTTTTGGACTGCATAACCATCAATCCGCAGAAACCAATTAAAAACAAAGCAGCCGTAAGACTGGCAATAATCATGGCGTTGGGATAGCTACCAACTTTTTTCTTTTTAAGAGGCATAAAGTAAGTATAAAGTGTAGACGGGGTTTAAGTGAGAAAGTCAATTACCTTCATTTATAAACTCGACCATGAACCGTTGCAAAAATAGGTAATTATTTCAAGAACGAATTCAAATAGTGGATTCGTGAATAGTTTTTAAAGTTTTTTAACCAAATTGCCTACTTTACGAGTGCAAAATGTTACCGACAAGAACCTTTACCCTTCTGATTTTTTTGTTGTGGTGGTGCGTTGCGGCAGCGCAATTGCCCAATGACCTCATCTTCCAACGGTACTCTACCCGCGACGGACTTTCTGACAATTACATTTTTAACGTGGTGGAAGACCGCCAGCATTTTATTTGGGCAGCTACGTTTCAGGGAGTTGATCGCTTAGACGGGGTCGATGTACGACACTATAGTTTAACAGACAGTACAAAAACCGATGCCCAGCCTTCCTCCGAAGTATTTATAGATGACAGAGGCGAAATTTGGGCTACCCGTAACGCCAATCTATTTAAATATGATCCCATCCAAGACCGATTTTTATTAAAATCAAATATGAAAAGTAACGAATTCAACGGTCTTAATAAAAAGGTAAAACAAAAATTTACGTTGCTAAATGACATCCCTAACCGATGTTTTTGGATAGCCCGCGAAACCGGGCTCTACCGGTACGATTTGAATACTGAACATTTGGATACCACCGCCATCCGTTCATTCAGTACACCCTTTAAAATAATCAAGGTCAATCCCACTACCCTTATCATTGCGACCAATGAAGAATGGATAAGTTATGATATCTATACCCAGAAATGGTTTCGAGCGCCTAAACCCTCCACCGAATGGATCATCTACTCTACTAAGCCCAACCAATGGATTTACTGTGATACCGAACGAAGAATATGGGAAGTTAACTTTCGAAACGGGCAATTTTCACGTCCCCGGCTCACCGAAATCAATCCCGAACGTAAGGTAATCAGAAGCATTACAACTCTGCCCGACCAAACCGGCCCAAAGGTGTTGTGGTGCGGATTGGTCACGGGCGGATTGGCCCTACTGAACCCTGAAAACAAAAATGCCTACCGGGATTTCAATGCCCGTTGCAACGAAATCAACGGTTTTCATTACCGTAGAATCTTTCATATTTTTCAGGACAGCAAACACAACATTTGGTTAAGTACCGACCAAGGTCTTTACCGAGCCAACCCTACAAAATTTCGGATTCATAAAGAACTGTTTCCTTTTTTTAGAAAATACAACATCAGCAGGGTTCGGCAAATTGTTCAACATGCTTCCGAACCACACCTTGAGTGGGTAGCCAATTCGGAGTTCGGTTTGTTTTTGTACGATAAAGTGCAACAAAAAGTCATTAAATCTTTTGAAATGCCGGGGACAGGAATCACTCAAATCAAATATGATCGCTATAAAAGGCTTTGGGTATTGTCGATCAAATCATTGTTAATTATTGAGCCTGATTTACGCATACGAACCCTGCCGACAAAGCATTTAAAACCGGAATTGCTTTGTTGGAAAATTTTGTTTGACCGATTTGACAATGCCTGGATCGGTTCAGAAATCGGATTGTTAAAAGTTGATTTTCCGACTGAAAAAATAACGGCATACATATCCGATACTACCAACCCACAATCCATCAGTCACACGTATGTATATGATGTAAAACTGCTGAACAAGCAAAAAATCGCCTTAGTTACTCCAAATGGATTGGATATTTTTGACGTTGAAGCCCAAAAAGTTGTTGAAAAAATCGGACCACGCCGGAATGTATTCGCTATGGATATTGATTCCGCTGAAACTATATGGGTGGCGTACAGCGATGAATTTTTAAAAATCAGCAATCATCAGGTTATTAATAGTTGGAAAAGCTATGGGAACAATAAAAAACTGCGGTTCAAGAACGGATTGACCGTTGATAAAGCCGGCAAATTATGGATGAGTATCAGCGATGGCCTGCTTAATTTTGACCCTGTTACCGAAAATTTTCAATTATTTACGGAAAATGATGGTCTGCTCAGCAATTATTTCTACGGTTTTATGTATGAAAACAACGGGAATCTTTACCTTAATCAGGAAGAAGGAGTCAATTATTTTGACCCTCTCCAAACTCGAAATACCCCTAAAATGTACGAGCCGATTTTGACAGATTTTGAGCTTTCAGAAAAGAGACAAAACATTGATTTTAGCGCAATAAAGAAACCATTTAAGGTCAATTACGACCAAAACATCATTACATTCCATTATTCAGTCGTCGAGTTTGAACATCCCGAAAAAATAACATTTCGCTATCAATTGGAAGGTTTTGACCAAGTTTGGAAAAACGGCAACACCCACCGTGAAGTCAGCTATACAAATCTCACCGGTGGCTATTACACCTTCAAAGTACAGGCACTCAGTACCGACGGTGCTATTGCTTCTTACATTGCGGAGTTCCAAATTTTTGTCACTACCCCCTATTACCGAAGTTGGTGGTTTTTTGGGTTGCTTTTTGCGGGTATTACAGCCTTTTTCTACGGTCTGTATCGCTATCGCCTAAAACACATTCTAGAACTTCATCATTTACGTAATTCAATTTCCCGAGACTTGCACGACGAAGTAGGGTCGACCTTGAGCAGTATTACAATGCTCAGTGAATCGGCTCAAAAATCCCTAAACATTGACGAAGCCCAAAGTCGAAAGTTCATGGAAAGCATAACCAAAAATGCACAAAAGGTCTTGGAGAGCATGGATGACATTGTTTGGGCTATCAACCCCAAAGACGATACCCTCGAAAGTATCGTTTTGCGCACCAAGGAGTATGCCTATACCATAACCGAAACCAAAGGCATTCAACTTCGTTTTGACATCGGCCCTAACTTCCGAAAGCTCAAAATCCCGATGAAAACCCGACGGAATCTTTATCTAATTTTAAAGGAAAGTATCAATAACACCGTCAAACATTCGGGGGGTACGGAATTGAAAATAGAATTAAGAATAGAAAAACGGGCCCTGAATTTGGTAGTTCGGGACAATGGTCAAGGGTTTGACCCGCTTAAACCTACGATGCGTAATGGTCTGGAAAATATGCGGCAACGTGCAAAAGAATTGAGCGGCACCATCCGAATAGACAGTCAACAAAACAGAGGAACTGACATTTATATTCACATGATTGGGTGAGCTTTCTTACTCAATCATGTGATATAAAGCAGAAATCAAACCCCTACCTTTACTTCTTAACTTACAAGCAAACAACCGACACATGTCTCAGTCGTATAACATCCGCGTAGTAATCGTTGACGACAACGACGATTTTCGCGAAGGTCTATTCCATTTCCTGAATTTCAGCACGGGTTTTGAAGTAGTGGGGTGCTTTGCCAATCCAATCGATATCGTTGAAAACATTACACGCACACAGCCCGATGTTATTCTGATGGACATAGACATGCCTCGTATTACGGGTATCGAAGCGGTAAAACTCCTGAAGGCCCATTTTAAACGTTTACATATCCTGATGTTGACGGTTTTTGAAGACGAAGACCGGGTATTTAAAGCCATGCAGGCAGGAGCAATTGGGTATTTGTTAAAAAAAACACCACCACAAAAAGTCCTGGAAGCGATTCAAGAAGTGATGGACGGAGGGGCTCCCATGTCTCCGTTAATTGCCCGAAAAGTAGTACAGTTCTTTTCCAAAACAGCGCCAGCCGATTATAATCTCACGCCCAAAGAACTCGAAGTACTACGTTGGCTGGTGGAAGGACTCAGTTATAAACTGATTGCAGTAGAGCTCAAATTGAGTATTGACACCGTCAGAACGCACCTTAAAAATATTTACGACAAACTCCATGTCAAGTCAAATACCGAAGCCGTAGTCAAAGCCGTTCGTGACCGAATTGTGTAGTCTACCCCAATCATGTGAGCAGTTTACAATTTATGCCAAATAAAGTCTCGCCTTTTCTTATTGTGCCTTATTCCTAAGCAAATTCTTTCAACGAAAAATAATCGTTAAAAATCCTATAAAGCGTTTCTTATCAACGCCTTTAAAATTCTGTTTCTCCTTGCCGCCTTCGACTCAAAAAGCCGCTCATTTCCTCCGATTTCACGTAAAAAACTCTACTGAGTAGTTCTACCTGCCTGAGCAAGTAGAATCCCTTTCACCCAATGATGTGATTTTTGACATCATTGAATTTCAGACCTTTGCTAAACCATCAGCTTTACTGTTTAGTATTTTCTGTCTTTCAAATTCTCTCACGAACACTCTAAAAACATTGCGAATAATGAAAAAAATACTGCATTGGACACTTCTGTTGTTATTTACTTTTAGTTGTGCAAAAAAATCAGACGAGGTGGTTCCCATCAAGCCTTCTTTAGTGGGAAAGTGGACGATTAAATCGGCAAAAAACCTATCTGCTACGACATTGACAGCCAAGGCAAACGCGACCATTGAGTTTACCGACACAAAATATACGGTAAGCCAAACCCAACCTTTTGCCAACTATAAGAACACGACCAATCTCACCGAGTACCTGCGGTTTAAAAGCAATTCTACCTATAAACTGTTGCCCATTGACGAGGTTCAACCGTTGGTAGAGGCTGATTTGAAACTATTTTTTGGAAATAATATCACCATCGCTTCCAAAAATATTACTGCTGTAATCGCACTTTACAAAAAAGAAGGTATCAATTATGTAACGATTCTAGATGGTGCGACAATCGTCACTACCAATACGGCAGGTGGTACCGAAACGACTGATATTCCCGCCTTCGGCATCGTAAACTTTACTGCCACCGGGGTCACATTTGAAGAAATCAGCTTTGGTGACATTTTCCTTATCAATGACGCGAAGTACGTTCCCCAACTTCCCGCCGCCAATACCCGTGCTCAGATTCTGCTGGAGAAGTAAACAACTTTTAAGACTACCGCGCAATGCTATATCGAAGAGGGAACTGCCATGTCGCTTGGCATTACTTTTAATGTATTGATTATTAAGCAATCCGTTAAACAATTTCGAAACGAAATAGAGTTGTTCTTGAGGCTTAAAAAGTTCATAATTTTGAAAATCCCCCAATGAAAAAGTTCATTTCATCCTTACTGTTGGCCTTCTTATGCCCTGATACGCTATGTAAAACCCCTCCCCACCGGCACAGGTGATGGTAGCTCTTGGGCCAATGCTTCGAGCAATTTGCAAGCCATGATAAACACGAGTGTTCCATCTGATGAGATTTGGGTGGCGGCAGGTACGTATTACCCAAGTGCTTTTCCAAGTGGCTGTACAACTTGCGGCACGGCCAGCGCCAGCAATCGTAATAACACTTTTCAGTTAAAATCAGGAGTTAAGATTTACGGCGGTTTTGCAGGAACAGAAACCGCCCGCATACTCCGAAACTCACACCTCAACGAAACCATTCTGAGCGGGGACTTTGGCGTGCTGAACGATGCGTTCGACAATGCTTACCACGTAGTAACCGCCATAGACTGCTCTAACATTACTACCTTAGAGCGTTTTACAATAAAGAATGGCAATGCCAACGGTGCGACAAGTATTACAGTAGCTGGACGCACTTATTTTCGGAGTTGGGGCGGGGGCATACTTTGCGTTTATTCACCTATCAGAATAGCCCTTTGTGCTATTGTCGAAAATAGGGCTAATGATGGTGGGGGTATTCTCAATACAGCTTGTAACCCTTTTATCACCATCTCTGTTATCGCCCTCAATATCGCATTTGCAGGTGGTGGAGGTATTTATAACCACGAAGGTTCGGCAGCCGACATCAGGAATTGCACCATTATACAAAACACGGCAAGTGTGGCGGGAGGCGCTATGTACAATTATAATTCCAATCCGTATCTCACCAATGTCATTATTTGGGATAATACAAGTGCCAGTTTACCGGGCATTGCCAACAACGGAAGTAGAGTTACAGGGTCTTCATGCAACTTACAGGATGGGTATGGCTCGCCTACTCTTCCCTGCAGCAATTGTTTCAGTGCAAACCCTCTGTTTATCAATGTAGATTTTCCGGAGGGGATTGACGGAAAATGGGGTAGTCGCGACGACGGTCTGCGAATTACGGCTTGCAGCCCCGGCATTGATAAAGGGGTGAATGGTTCTACGGAAGGGATTGATATGCCCAATCAAACCAGAGAAATAGATATTCCTTTTGTACCCAACACTATTCCAAGTATTTCATTGGATATCGGAGCTTACGAATACCAAAATACGAGACCTTCCAATCAAATTTTATACGTAAACGGGAGTCTTTCGACAGGGCTAAACGATGGCAGCAGTTGGGAAAATGCTTTCAGAGGAGCTACTGCTTTTGGTACTGCTTTACACTATGCCAACAATTGCGACAATAATACCATTTTAGTGGCCAAAGGAACGTATAAGCCGCATAGGTTACCGTTTGGGTTTTCGGGCAGCTATACCAGCCGTAACTACACTTTTTCAATTAAAGGTGGGTTGAATATTTATGGTGGATTTTTGGGAACAGAAACACCTTCTGATTATTCATCCCAAAAAGCCCGACAAAACGAAACCGTTCTTTCGGGCGATTTTGCGGGCGATGATGTAGTAACAGGTAGCGGTGGTACTTTAGCCATTAGTAATAATACTGAAAACGCCAATCATGTTTTGATGGCTAATGCTGGAGTATATCAAGTCGTAATCAAGGGTTTTGCCATTAAAGGAGGCAGAAGTGGTGGGTTCAGAAGTTCAAATTACTTAAATTCAGAATTTGAATTTTCTGATTGTACTTTCAAACATAACACCGCAAATCAAGGAGGTGCTATTTATTGTTTAACAACCTCTTCCTTGGTTTTAAGTAACAACCTTTTTGACCGAAATCTGGCCACGAATGATGGTGGTGCTATTTATTTTTCACAAGATGGTGGTTTGGTAGTTAAAAACAACGTTTTTATGGGTAACAGAGCTACTACGGGCGGAGGAGGAGCTGTATGGAATGACCTGGGTTTTGCGCAGTTTTATAATAATACTTTTTATAATAACGCGGCACAAGGGTCTGGTGGAGCGCTCCATACCTACGACCCCCAGATAGCAGGGGCTCCTATTGAGCTCTGTAAAGTCTATAATAACATTTTTTATAAAAATGCCATTGGAACTACCACTGCTTCAACTTCCGCTGATTTTTATATTACTGGTGGCAATGCCCGAGATTTTAGAAACAATATCTTACAGTTTGCATCTTCGCAATACCTTACTAATAATTCAAGTTCAAATAGCATTGGGTCAACAGCTGCCAATAACCTATTTGCGGTCAATCCCTTATTTGTCAGTGAACCTAATCTTCTTGGGCCAGATGGCATAGGCGGTACTGCCGATGATGGCTTCCGACTGCAACGAACCAGCCCCGCTGTGAATGCAGGGACTTACTCTTCTGCCCCCTCTTTTGATATTCTAAGTAATAGTCGCTACACATTTTTTGACATAGGGGCTTATGAATTTCAACCCAAAGAAGCCTGTCCGGACAACCGATACATAGCTGATGTACCTAACGAAGCCGGGACTTACTATGCAGGGATTCAGGGAAGCATCACAGTTGGTTTGCCTGAACCTCCCGATACTCCAAGGGTAAGTGCCGAACAGGCAACAACGGCCATCGGAGACGGCCATATCACATCAATCGGCACAGTGGTTACGGGCACCTCTGTGGTGTATGATGCCAGCAGGAGTATTACATTATTGCCCGGTTTTCAGGCCCAGACGGGTGCTACATTTCGTACCAACCTAAAAGGCTGCCCATTTTTTGAAAGTAGTCCAGTCCAAAAATAGAGTACATTCAGTGGCTTTAGCACAAAAAAACTCTAATCATTCCCCTTTAATGAAAAAAAACACTTTTTGCCTTCATTTTATAAAGTCATGAAGACACGCATTGAACTATGTCCACGATTGCAGTTACAACAGCCCATCTACATCGGAGAGATTCTTTGGCTCGAAGGGATGGGAAACTATACGATGGTGTATTTGGAAGATGGCAATAAAATATTATCCTCAAAAACGCTACAACTTTTTAATAGGATATTGCCTGATGACACTTTTTTACGGGTCAACAAAAACAGGCTAATTACTACTAAATCAATTGACTACTGGGAACAATTTGGCAGTAGAACGCTCAATATCAAGTTATTGAATGGAGAAATGCTTAAAGTATCACGACGGCGAATACGGTTCGTGAAAGCACATTTAAGGGTTGCGGCTTAAACCAATCAAACAAAATTGACAATTCAATCCATGAAAAAATTTATACTTTTCTTTTCGGGCTTACTAATTTCACATTTGACCCTCTCTCAAACCAACATTACTTGCCAAGCCTATTACTTCAGTACTCCCAATCGCAACTTACCCAATGTAGCCGTAACAGCCCGCTCGGCTACAGGTGCCGTACTCGGCAGCTGCAACACGGGCAGCAGCGGCTCTTGTATCATCAGTGGCGCAACTGCCTTGCTGACAGCCTCTTTTCAGTTTACCAATGGCTATGTGCTCAATGAGCGGCTAACGAGTGGTGATACCATCGTGAGGGCAGGGTTTGATGAAAGCTACGTGCGCGAGTCGCCTATCATCACCAGAGAAATAGAAGATGCGCCTTCGAGCTCTTACCCCGATGGCTTCGTTCAAACGGGGAACTACGTTTATTACCGTGCCTTTACGCCCAGTGATGGCTTTCAAGTGCGGCGACATAACGTACTCACCAATACACACGAAACAATCCCACTCCCATCGACGATTGCTATTGGCAATGTGACCCAAATTTGGTTGGCAGGAAGCAGGGTGTTAGTTTATGCCGATCGTCAGTTTTATATTATCACCAATCCAACAACGCTCACTCCTACCATGTCGTCGGCTTTGTCGGGCATTCCTTTATCATCCGACCCTCGTGGAGCCCTCATGATGGAAGGAAATTACTTGTATTTTTCCTCTTATCAAGGACTGACAGAGTTGGAAGTATCTACCAGCACATTTAGGGCCATTGATGTTGCGCCAAATGCCCATGCAGGTAATATCATTCATGATTCTGGCACCAACTATATTTATTTTACAGCATCAGACAATGGCTTAGGTGGTAACCAGCAGTTATGGCGTGTATTTTACGGGGGCTATACGGCTACCAAAATCAGCAACATTAACAGCCCCAACGGAGCCAACATTACTGAAATTGTAAAATGGAACGGGCGGCTATATTTTTCTGCCGAAACTCCCGCTTTAGGCCGTGAATTGTACCGTACCACTGCTACTGGTACTGGCGTGGAGCTGTTTTTGGATATTGTAACAGGTAGCACCAGCAGCAATGTAATGAATCTAACACCCGCCTTCTCGACAGCCTTGGGTCAAAACGAGCTATATGCAGAAACACATCAATTGGGATTGGTGAGGATAAGCACCACAGGCGTAGTCAACCAAGTAGTAGATGCCGTAACTGGAAATGAAATAGTTGCGATTGATAAGATGATTTATACAGACTCCCGGGGCGTATTGTTTTGTAGAAAAGGAAGTGCAAGTGCTGTCTATGAACATGTGTTTGGCAACCTCAATGCTACCAACCTCACAGCAGGTAATAATGTAGATTTCTATTATGGTTATAATGGCATAGAGATGATTCCTTTTGATAACGGTATCTTATTCAAAGGTAAAAAACTGAACAATAACGATACTTATTTAGGCCAAATATCATATACCCCAATATTCGTTTTTGGAGTTACCTACTGGATTCGGTTTGTTAGCACTATTCGAACTTTTCCAAATACTCTCCTGCCCTCCCTTTTCAACCAGCCCAAATTAGCTAACCTCACGCAAGTAGGAAGTAGGGTTTATTTTTCGGCCATGGGCGATGCCAGCAGGGGCTTTGAGCCGTGGTATTATACCAGCACCCCCTCCCCAACGACTGTCGAAACACCAGAAGTCAATACCCAACCGCTCGGCATTACCAACTCGGACGATATGGAAAGCGTGTCGTATGGCAATTATTTATATTACAACGCAGAAAGTATCTCAGAGGCAGGTTTACGCAATAATGGGATTGTTTACTTTAATGAATCCAACCAAAAAACGCTTGGCACTCAAAATGTAGAAAATTTTTCAAGGCTATTTGTATTTCCCGATATCACTTCACTCAAAATGGCGGGTTCGCGTATGTTTGCCACAAGAATGGAGCTATTTGGTACCAGTATTCAAAGTGTGGACTTAGCCACTAATGCTTCCTCTATTTCACCGCCTCCAACAGCAGATATAAGAGACCTTGACAATAGTTCTTCCATTGGCAATACCCTCTATTTCTTGTCTTTACCAAGAGCCCCAGGTAGCTCGTTCAGAAGGCTCTGGCGCAGCGATGGCACAGCCGCTGGCACCTCCACTATAGACACCGAAAATACCAGCTATACAGGTACTTATGCGTGGAATGGCGGCCTTTTTTATACTAAAAATAATGGTGGTGGGGGCGGTGGTTTTTATCGTTATAATCCTACTACCAACGCTGCCAGTACCATCAGCACAGGCGGTGTATTTGTCTCAGAGTTTACTGAGTTTGCGAGTAGCTTGTATTTAAAGACCTCTACCGGGTCTGGTTTTGGTGCCTTGAAAAAAACAGATGGAACCACCATTAGCACCGTTGCAGTGGCAACCTATGGTTATGAGGATGTACAAATAAAGCTTGTTGGCAATCGGATGGTAGTAGCTGTAAAAAGCATAGCAACAGGCAACTGGAATATCAGAAGCAGTACCGATGGCACCAATTTTACAGAACATTTTACCAGCATTGCCAATTTGACATTGATTGGTGGTGCCAATGGCATTTTGCTCGGAGCAGTTGGGACGAGTAGCCGTAATTTGGTTCAATACAATCTCAGCAACAATACTTCCAGCGTACTGGGAACAGGTGCTTTCTATAATCTCAACCCTTCTCCTGCCATTGACGATACCAACCCGGCTGCCCCTATATTTTATTTGGCAATGGCCCCTACTAGCACTTCCAGCTACTTTTTGTACAAAACTACCCTCACAACATCGGGAGCCAGTGCACTCACGGCTATAGGTAGTGCTTGGGTAAGAGTAATAAATAGAAAATCCAACCCTTGGCAAACGCTTCATCGAGTAGGCAAAAAAATCTTCTTCTTGGGCCAAGACGCCGACAAGTCACGTGGCATAGAGATGTGGGTTTATAACCCCGACCGCTGTACCAACGCCCTCACCTTGGCTTCTTATGACGAAGACCGCTACAATAGCGAGCTTAATACGGAAGAATCGAAGCGCGAAATCCACTACCTGAGCAATACGACCATCACAGCCACCAACAAAATAACCAACGCTACGGTGCTGTATCGCGCAGGGCAGTCGGTTACGTTTTTGCCAGGATTTCAAGCTGGGCTATCTCCAGCTGATATGTACGCGCCAGCAGGAAAGGGCAGTTTTGAGGCGCAAATAGGCGGTTGTGGCACATTGGTGCCGAGGTGAAACTTATCAAAATCTTAAATTAAACTATAACTCATGAAATATTATTCTCTTTTTACTTTATTAAGCTTTGTAGCCTCTTTAAGCTTTGCACAGGACTTCAAAACCTACAGCAAATTTGATTTTATCTCGGGCGAGAAAGTAGTGGCTTTTGAGGATTTTGCCCAAGCGGCCATCGGCGATTTTCCTGTAAAGTGGAATTCAAATGGAAGTGGCGAAATTGTGAAAATCGAAGGAAAAGAAGGTAAATGGTTGCAGCTCAATGATTCGACAATCTCTTTCCCTGATTTTATAAAAAACTTGCCCGAAAACTTTACGATGGAATTTAACTTAGCAGCCAATCCCGACCCTACTTACAAATATACGTTGCACCAACTTAATGTCGTGTTTACACCTGAGAACGACCCTGCTAAAATTTTCAGGCTAAACAATTCAAGCTTTGGTGCCTCCAATGTGGTTTTAATGCTTTACCCCAACAAAAGCAAGGGGTATTCTTCTCTCAATACTTTTGATGCCAGTCGTAAGCCCGTTATTAGAAACACTACCGATACAGACAAATTCTCTTTGTCGCTAAAACCGACTGTTAAAATTTCGATTTGGCGCCAGAAAACGCGTTTGCGAGTGTATTTTGATGAACAAAAACTGTGGGATATTCCGAGGGCATTTGAAGAAGGAGCTGCTTACAAAAAAGTAGTATTTGCGGTTCAGTCTTTTGGAAAAGGGCCGTATTATCTTTCAGAAATACGTTTGGCAGAAGGTGCACCAGACACCCGCAACAAGCTAATGACCGAAGGGAAGTTCATCACTACGGGCATTTTGTTTGACAGCAATTCGGACAAAATCAAACCGGAGTCTTACGGTATACTCAAACAGATAGCCGCTGTATTGCAGGAAAATCCAACCCTGAAAGTACGCATTATCGGGCATACCGATTCTGAAGGAGAAGAAGCCGAAAATTTAGACCTCTCCAAACGTCGTGCCGCTTCTGTCAAAGCAAATTTGACCGGTGAATTCGGCATCGAATCCGACCGCCTCCAAACCGACGGAAAGGGAGAAACTCAGCCTATAACCCCCAATACTACCCCCGAAGGTAAGGCCAACAACCGAAGAGTAGAGTTTATCAAAATGTAATTTTAAAACCATAAAAATGAAAAAACTATTTGTTGTATTTATCAGCTTGAATTTCATTGCGGCCACTTGTGGCAAAAAAGTAGAAGATGTAATCCCCACATTAGGAGCTGTTTCGATGAAGGTAAATGGTGCAAACTGGACAGGGCAAGTGATTGCAATTATGATTGACAATGAAAGCTTGGTAGTAAATGCCGTCAATCCTACGGTTAGCAATCAAGAAACGGTGGGTATTGTTGTGGGAAAAGTTACCCAAACAGGCACATACAAAGTGAAAGGTAGAACGGGGAATGCGTTTATTTTTTCGAGTAAAGCCATTACCTATTCGGGCATCGAAGATGGCGAAGTGACCGTAACGGCCATCAAAACGGCAGGTGGCAAGACCGTACCCAGCGGTACTTTTAAGGCCACCTGCATCGCTCCCAATGGCACAAAAATAGTGGTCACGGAAGGGAAGTTCTGAGCAGACTGTGAAAGTTTGAAACTAATCAATAAATAGACAAAAAAGGGCTGACAACCAGATGATTGTCAACCCTTTTGCTATTATTTACTTTCTTAGATATTCCCTTTCTTCTTCTCTTTTACGGCAAAGTCAGCAGCACGTGCCGTTAGCGCCATGTACGTCAGCGATGGGTTCACGCAGGATGAGGAAACCATAAAAGCACCGTCTGTTACGAATACGTTTTTACAGGCATGAACTTGGTTGTTACCGTTCAAAACCGACGTTTTAGGGTCACGACCCATCCGGGCGGTTCCCATTTCGTGAATCGCCATACCTAACCAAGAACCGCGATCGTTGGCTTTTACGTTCTTCACACCTGCTTTTTCGAGCATTTCAACGGCGTCATTGGCCATATCAACGCGCATTTTCTTCTCGTTTTCTCTCAACTCAGCATCAAATACGACCAATGGCATTCCCCATTTGTCTTTGTCTTTGGGGTCGAGATACATTTTATTGTCGTGGTGTGGCAAGGTTTCGCCAAAACCGCCCAAGCCCATGGACCATGGCCCCGGTTTAGTGAGTTCATCCTTAAAGTCTGCCCCGAAACTTAATTCGGCCACGTTGCGCTGCCAGCTGGCACGGCTTCCGCCACCTTGGTAACCAAATCCGCGCAGATAATCGCGTTTATCACTGCCGATGTTGCGGTAACGAGGCACATAGATACCGTTGGCACGACGACCGAAATAGTATTTATCATCGTCACCTTCCCATGTTCCGCTTGCTCCTATGCGGAAGTGGTGATCCATTAGGTTATGTCCTAACTCACCACTGTCATTTCCAAAACCGTTAGGGAAGCGATTGGAAGTTGAATTAAGCAATACAGCCGTTGAACCCAATGCCGAACCGCACACAAAGATTAATCCTGCATTGTATATTTTTTCTTCCATGGTCACGGCATCAATGATGCGTACGCCCGTGGCCTTCTTTTTGTTTTCGTCATAAATCAAATTGGTTACTACTGATTCAGGACGCAATGTCAACAAGCCCGTTTTTACTGCCGGTGGCAATGTACACGACTGCGTACTGAAATAGGCACCAAACGGGCAACCCAAAGCACATTTGTTACGGTATTGACAGGCAGCACGACCGTTATTGATTTGAACCTGAGTAGGTTTCGACAAGTTGGCCACCCGCCCAATCGTCATCGTACGACCCGGAAATTCTTTCTCAATACGTTTACGTACTTCTTTTTCCACGCAATACATGTCCATTGGCGGCAAAAATTCGCTGTCTGGCAATTGGGGCAAACCCAATTTTTCGCCCGAGATACCTGCAATTTTTTCTACGTAGCTGTACCAAGGCGCAATGTCTTTGTAACGAATCGGCCAGTCAACAGCAATTCCGTCTTTAAGGTTGGCTTCAAAATCAATGTCACTCAACCGATACGACTGACGACCCCACATGATGGATTTCCCTCCGACAATATTGGGACGAAACCAGTCAAAACGTTTTACTTCTTTGTACAATGAATCCGAATCATTCATCCAATATTTTTCCGACATCTCATTGTAGGGATAGTCACGGCTCAATTTTGGATGGGATTCTTTTTGGTCCGTGGTCAACCGACCGTTGTAATTGGATTGCCAAGGATCTTTCATGGCGTTTTCGTAGCCCGTTACGTGCTCCAACTTGTGCCCTTTTTCAAGCATCAATACACGCAATCCTTTTTCTGTCAATTCTTTAGCTGCCCAGCCACCGCTAACTCCTGAGCCAATGACGATGGCATCGTAAGTCATTTCTTTTTGTGCATCTATATTAAGGTACATTTCTTTTGCTGATTGTAAGGTAAAAAATAATTACTCCCCATTGGGGCAGGGGGCTAAAGTGCCCACGCTTTTTGTCCTGGCTTCAATGGAACACAGCCTTCAAAACGGCCTGGAATAGGCAGGTATTCCAACGCCTTGGTGGCTCCGATTTCGGAAGTAAAATAGCCGGTTACCGTCAATTCTTTCATCCGAAGAAAGAAAGGCTTATTGCTCGCAGTCAGGGCTTTTACAGCGTCATTTTTTTGTTTGGCATCCAATTCCACAAAACTTTTACCGAAAGAAGAACGACTATCTGTGTTGAGTTGAGTGAGGCCCGAATAGAATTTTTCCTGATCGTCTTTGGGATAACAATCGCGCATAACGCGGACGATAAACTTCTCAACCCCAGCGGCTTTTGCTCCGGGAGTGGAAGTAGTTGGAATGATGACGTCGGCTAAATCAGCCAACAACGCCTCCTGTTCGGCAGTAACGGGTACGCTTTCTCCAAAGTTAAGTATTTGGCCATTCACTCCTGCCATGGCAGGAACTGAAATCATGCCCCCCAAGAGGAGCGCAACGTGCTGGATAGCATCTCTACGGTTCATGTTGTGTTACGGGTGGTTAAAGCTATATAAAGTACTGTCGTCAAAATTCTTACTAATTCCTCTGCTAAAAAAGTACACAGAGATAATAATGGTTACTGACCGATTTAAAAAGCATGGACAAATTGGGTTTGAATCGATTGGCAGAAAACATGATAAACTGGAAGTAACTGCTTTAAATTCACGTAACTATAAACGTAGAAACAAGGAAAATGTTTGAAAATTTAAGGTTAGGCCGCTCTTACAATCCGTAACAGTTATACCTTACCGTGCCACTTCAATCTTATACTTCTTCCCTTTCATTTTCTCATCCCTGATTTTCCCCAGCAATGACTTAATTTTTGAACGTTTGACGGCGGCAAAAGAGATAAAATCCTTGACTTCGATCAACCCTAAGTCTCCTTTTTCAAGTTCGCCTTTTTGAGAAAAGAAGCCCACAATATCCACTTTATTGATCTTGTTTTTCTTGCCACCGCTGATATAAATTGTTACAAATTCGGGTGGGTTGGGTAAGGGGTTATTTTTCGGAAGTTCGATAACTTCCAACGATTCTTCCAAGTAGCCGGGTCGAGGTTCGTCCTGATGAACAATCAAATAGGAAGTACCAGAAGCGTGCATTCGGGCAGTACGGCCATTTCTGTGCACAAATTCGTGCTCATGCAAAGGTAAATGATAATGAATGACGTGTTTCATTTCGGGAATATCCAAGCCACGTGCTGCCAAATCGGTCGTAATCAAGTAATTGACACTGCCGTTCCTAAACTGAATCAACGCTTTTTCGCGGTCGTCCTGATTCATACCGCCGTGGTAAAACGTGGCAAAAATACCTTCGTGATTCAAGAAATCGCTGGTACGTTCGGCGGCCTCGCGGTGATTACAAAAAATCAAAGCGGATTCCGAATTCAGTGAGCAAATCAAGTCAAACAGCGTATACACTTTATCCTTTTCTTCTGAAATCACCACCTTCATTTCTAAGGCGGTTTTTTCTTCGTTTTCAGGAATAAAATTTAAAATTTTGGGAGAAGTCATCCCTACAAACCCAGGAATTTCAATGCCTGAAGTAGCCGAGACCAACACTCTTTTGGTAAGATTACTTAAACCCCCGATGATAAAAGACATTTGCTCCTGAAAGCCCATTTCCAGCGATTTGTCAAACTCATCCAAAATCAACGTTTGGATACCGTCTAAAGCAAACGAATTTCGGGAAATATGATCGGCAATTCGACCGGGTGTACCTATCAATACCGCAGGCGGGTGGCTCAAATTATGAATTTCGGTTCCCATGGCGTGTCCGCCGTAGCACACATTTACTTTAAAACCCGTTCCCATTTTTTTCCAAACCTGTTCGATTTGAATGGCCAATTCGCGCGAAGGGGTCAAAATCAAACACTGCACCGACGTTTTCCCGGGTTGAAGCAATTGCAAAACAGGCAAAAGAAACGCCAAGGTCTTGCCGGACCCCGTTGGTGCCAATAAAAGCAAATTAGTGTCGTGCGAAATGGCTTTCTGAGCCGCTTCCTGCATCGGATTCAGGGCCTCGATGCCCAGGTTTGAAAGAATTTGTGAAGGTTGTTGATTATTTTCCATTCGGTAAAGGTACGCCCTTACCTTGGGATTTGAAATTTGAATGTTTGCTGTGGGCGATAGGAAGGTTGCAAGTACTGATTACGTCTCCACCTTCCCAAAAGCCCGTTCCGGAGACTGGCTTTCTTTCAAAAAGAAGGCATTGGGTGTCAGATTGGTAAATTCTTTAAAGTCTCGCACCAAGTGTTGATAATCATAATAACCCAAATCAATGGCAACGCTCAACCAATCTTTGTCAGGTTGAGCATTTTTGATTTTCATCGCATTTTCAAAACGCGCAATACGAGTGTATAACTTTGGACTTACGCCCTCGCGTTCAACAAATTGGCGATAAAATTGCCGCTGACACAAACAGGCCTGATCGGCTAACCAATCCAATGAAACCGAAGAAGGATTTCGCAGAATTAACCGACTTACTTTGTCAATGGGGCGTTCTTCTTTTTTGGATTTTCGGATTAAATAAAGGAGAAAGTTTTCTACGACATCAATCATCTCCGTATAATGACGGGTGTAGCTCAGGCGCTCGTTAACCAACTTGATTTCGTTAGAAAATACATCTTCCGCATCCACAAATCGGTTAGTCAACTCGTGCGCAGGAATGCCGGTTAGGCGAAACAAGGCACCCGGTTGAAATTGCACCTGAAAAACCATAAAATCACGCCCCACGTGACGGTTAGTAGCAATCGAATGTTGTCCATATAAACGCGAGCGTGCACTTTCTATCAATTTTCCATCAAACCCGTATTCTACCTTTTCGGAATCTTTTGGAAAAAACGACAGGCAGTTTTCGGCACGTGGCCAATAG
This sequence comes from Runella sp., assembly GCF_027484545.1. Classification (GTDB taxonomy): domain Bacteria; phylum Bacteroidota; class Bacteroidia; order Cytophagales; family Spirosomataceae; genus Runella. The sequence continues at coordinate 22,500 of NZ_JAIXST010000338.1, forward strand.
GATTTAACAGGCAACACCTTCATGGAAGTCGGAAACTCACAACCGACAATCTGCAATAACCTCACGTATTCGCGCAAGGCCGGGCCGGGAAGTCGATAATCATAAATGGCTACCATTGTTCGAGCAGTTTAAGTTTATTTTAAGGATAATCCCGGGCCTAAAACTGTCATACCGTGCACTTCGTGAATTTTTTCGGCTTGTTCTTTGGTCGGAGGCCCTTTTAATTCGTTCATTTTCAGGAAAAACTCTTCCATTTTGCCGGCAGGCTGTACGTAATAAATGATTTTACTTTTTTCCGAAAGCTGTATCCAGGTATGAGGTACTTTTCGAGGGGCGAAAACCGTATCTCCTGCCTTCACGGTAAATTTTTCATCGCCTACCTGAAACAAAAAATCTCCTTCAATGATAGAAAAAATCTCATCCTGATCGTGGTGTACGTGCAAAGACGGCCCTACTTTCTCGTTGCCAATATACTCAAAAACAGCCAATTGACCATTCGTATCTTTACCCGAAATTTTAACATCATTCGGATTGACACCTTTATAGGGCGTATGAATGCCAAAGCGGGCATCACCGGCTTTGACGACAAAAGGTTTTGAGTTTAACATTGACAAAGATGGAAACTTAGTCAATGGCAGCATTAACGGAGCTGCAAATAAGAAGCTTCTGCGTTGCATGATTTTGGGTTGTTTGTTCGACAAAATTCCAAAATCAAACGCAGGCCTTGGTGGGAAAAAATGGACATTTTTTGACGCTTCTGCCTGATTTATACTAACATTGGTAAATTATTAACGATTGATGCTTTTTTACTTACCACTATCCCTTATTCTGCTTTTAAAAACTGCCCATGAATGTATTCAAAATAGTTTTCCTACTCAGTTTTGTATGTATTGCTTTCACTTCTGCCGGGCAAATAACCTTTTTCGTCTCTCCTACCGGCAATGATAGCAACATCGGCACTCTGCAAAAGCCTTTCAAAACGATAGCCCAAGCACTCGTTCGGGCCAAACAGGCCAAAGAAAAAAACGTAAAAATACAATTGAGAGATGGGACGTATTATGAAAGCAAAACCCTTGTATTAAATGCGAAAGAGGGTTTATTTTCTTCTTTGGAAATCACCAACTACCAAAACGAAAATGCAATCATTGACGGAGGCCAAAAGTTAAACCTCTCGTGGAAGCCTTTTGAAAAAGGTATTTATCAGGCAGTTGTCCCACCAACTATTTCCTTTGAACAGCTATTCATCAACGGTCAACTACAGCACTTAGCGCGTTATCCCAACTACGACGCCAACGCCCGCGTATTTCACGGCACAGCCGCTGATGTCATTTCGCCTGAAAGAGTCAAAACGTGGAAAAATCCTACAGGCGGTTACGTACATGCACTCCATTCGGGGGAATGGGGCGGCTTTCATTATTTGATTACGGGGAAAGATGAAAAAGGAGAGTTGAAATTGGAAGGCGGTTGGCAAAACAATCGCCCTGCTCCCATGCACAAACAGCATCGTTTTGTAGAAAATATTTTCGAAGAATTGGACGTTCCCGGGGAATGGTATTTTGACAAATCAAGCCGAACTCTTTACTTTTTTCCGCCTACCAACCTCCATCTTCCAACGGCTTTGGTGGAAGTTTCTACGCTTAAAAATGTCATTGAATTGCACGGAACGCCCGAACAACCTTTGCGCAATGTTCATCTAAAAAATCTTCATTTTGTCCATACTGAGCGCAGTTTTATGGACACCAAAGAACCCTTGGTTCGCAGTGATTGGACGTTTTACCGAGGCGGAGCCGTGCTTTTTGACGGTACCGAAAACTGCAAAATCACCGATTGTGAATTCTCAAATTTAGGAGGAAATGCCATTGTGTTAAGCAATTACAATAAAAATGATACCATCAGCGGTTGCTACATTCACCACATTGGGGCGAGTGCGGTAGCGTTTGTGGGAGATTCCAAAGCAGTACGCTCTCCTTCTTTTCGCTATGAACTTTCGATTCTTTACGAAAAACTGGACAAAACGCCGGGACCGCAAACCAACAATTTCCCGCAGGAATGCACGGTATCGGATAACCTAATCCACGACGTGGGGCAAATGGAAAAACAGGCTACGGGGGTACAAATTGAACTGTCGGCTTCGATTTTGGTGAGTCATAACAGCATTTACAACACGCCGAGGGCGGGTATCAACATCGGCGACGGGGCTTGGGGAGGACATATCTTAGAGTTCAACGACGTATTTAACACTGTTTTGGAAACGGGCGACCACGGCGCGTTCAACTCCTGGGGGCGCGACCGATTTTGGTACGCCAATCGTCACTACATGGACAGCCTCGTCGCTGTGCATCCTGAGTTAATATTGTTAGATGCTCAAAAACAGACCATTATCCGTAACAACCGCTTTCGTTGCGACCACGGCTGGGACATTGATTTGGACGACGGCTCCTCCAATTACCACATCTACAACAACGTTTGCCTCAACGGCGGCCTCAAACTTCGCGAAGGTTTTTACCGAAAAGTAGAGAATAACATCATGGTCAATAATTCCTTTCACCCGCACGTTTGGTTTAAAAACAGCGGGGACGAATTCAGGAATAACATTGTCATGAAAAAATATTACCCGATACAAATCAAAGAGTGGGGTCCTGCCATTGACCAAAATCTGTTCCCGGATTCTTCCGCTTTGACATTGGCCCGCAAAAACAATACGGATGAAAATAGCGTCATCGGTAATCCTTTGTTTGTCAATACTTCAACAGGTGATTACACTGTAGCTTCCACTTCCCCTGCTTTTATAATCGGTTTCAAAAACTTTCCGATGAATGAGTTTGGCGTACAAAAGCCAGCTTTGAAAAAGTTGGCTTTGCATCCTCCAATTCCAACCCTACTCAACGCCCAATCCCTTTCCGGAAAAACCTCAACGGTCTCCTTTTTAGACGGAACCCTCAAAAACGTGGAGGGATTGGGCGATCGTTCAGCTTACGGATTGCCCGATGAAACGGGAATTATTGTTCTCTCTACGGGTAATGGATTACTGAAAAAGTCAAGCTTACAGGAAAAAGATGTCATTCGAACGGCTGACAGAAAGGCAGTCAAAAACATAAACGAATTGCTGGATATTTATCAGGAAATCAACTGGCATGGCAAAATAGACCTTGAAGTTCTTCGCAATCAGCAGCTTATGAAGTTGGTGTTACTTCTAAAATAAGGACATTTTCTTAAAAAAATATCCAAAAAAAGCTTTTCGGTCTTCTTAGGCCTTATTGGCGTTCTCACCGCAAGGCAACTTTTTGGTGAAGTTGTTAAAAATCGTTGAAATTACCCTTTCCCAAAGAAAAAATGCCAAATGCTGTCTAACAACGCTTGATTCCCAAAAAATAAATACGCAACGCTGCCCAAATGAGTGACGTAATACCCAAGGCTGATAAGGTAAGGTGTATAGATTTTTCGAGTACGCCATTCGAGGAGAAGGAATAGGGCAAACAAGGCAAAAATGGTTTCTAAGGCCGGGCCCTGAATACGGGCAAACGCCGGGCCAACGAAACCTATAATCGTCATGACCATAAATCGAGCGTGGTAAGCGGGCTTTTTGCGATAATAAATTGCTAAACCATACATGACCACAAACACAATAGGGTCAAGCAGATTGGAGGCAAAAACCGGGAGGCTTTTTTCTCTGAGTTGTTCCTGACGAACAATCAATACAAAGGACAGTATCATCAGGGCCACCAATCCGTACGAAATTTTGCCCAACAGGCGGTGCCAATTGAGTTGTTTTTTAAGAATCAAAATCGGCTGCACAATGAGCATCAGCAACCATGCCATGATCATTAAAGCATGAAAGTGAGTAACCCACGTAATGGTAATCGGCACATTACCGATTGGGCTAACAACGCCCTCAAAGTCGGGGAATTCACCGAAATAGCTTTGGTAAAAGCAATAAATAACCAATACCGTAAAAATGCAAAGTAATAAGGCAGAAAGCGGTAGGTTTTTTCCATAAGGCCATTTTTTCTTCAAAAATCTTGCCTTTTAGGAGGATATTGGTGGTAAAAAAACGACCAATTTATCGAGTAGGGATGTGGTCGGTGACGATTCCCAATACACGCTCGGGTGAATTTTTCTCCGCCTGCATCATTACATTGGGCGTGACGCCTGCAAACTGTTTGAAATCTTTGACCAAATGTTGGTAATCGTTATACCCTGTTTGAAGCGCAATACTTAGCCAATCAAGCGATGGATTGATTTGTTTGAGCGAAAATGCCTTGTCAAAACGACTGATACGCGCCAAAAATTTAGGACTGACACCCATTCTTTCCATAAATTGCCTTTCCAATTGCCGTGGACTCCAACAAGCTTGGCTCGCCAGCCAGTCCAATGAAAAACGGGTTGGATTTTCGACCAACAACTGCCCTATTGTACTCACCGGATTGGTGACTATTTTACTTTTTTGGACTTTCTTCCAAAGGTACGCTTCGGCAATGTTGATAATCTGTTGGTAGGCCCCTGCATTAGCCATCTGTTCATTGACAGTCTTAATTTCGTTGCCGATCACGCTTTGCGCATCTACATATTGATCCGTAATCAACGCCAACGGAACGCCGAAAATCCGATACATTGCCCCCGGATGAAATACCACTTTGAGCATCATATAATCGTTAGTAATGTGTAGATTCAGTCGCGATACTTGCTGCCCCGATAAGTAGCAGGCAGTACGGTTAACTATCTCGTCCGTATGCTGATTCACACTCGTGAGTGTAGTTCGGGGATTAAAGGTCAGGCATTGTTCCGGGCATGGCGGGTAGGGTTTCATAAACGAAGCCTCACTCTGCCCCACTTTAAAATGCAGCAATAGGTATCTTTTGACAAACGGTTTTAAGTAAGGCGAAGGTAAGATATGTTCAAAAACCATAGCATCAAATAACGACTGATGATTTTAAAAGTACAGCCTAAAATGCTATTTATCAATCATTTGAAAAACAATTGATTAAACGGTAATTTTTGAAATTGACTTTGGAACAAAGGCTGCCAAAGTTACCAACACAAAACCCAAAATAGAAAACCACTCCCTGCTCTGAAAATTCTTGATTACTTGCGGGTGCATTTCATTGACTTTTGCCACTTGCTCGGCGGTAAGGTGCTGAAAATCTAAGGTTTCGATGTAGCGATTGATGGGGATCTGTTGATTGCCAGTCAGGAGTACATCGGCTATAAATAGTCCCAACGCACCTAAAATTAACCAAAATGACGGTGTTCGCCATTTTTTGATAAACAACAAAATGGTCAACACATAGCCCCACAAGATAATGGGGCCGAATACTCCCATGCGCACTCGCATAAATCCGTCGGTAATTTGCCAAGATTTGGCCCAATCTACCGAATTCATCAAATCGCCTTTGGCATTGATAATCCCAAAAACCAACGGGTTTATCATGCCCGAAAAATGTAACCCTGCGTAAATGCCCGAAATAAGAATGAGCAAATACAGCGCAACGAGGCGGATGGAGTTGATAAGTAGTATCATTGTGTAGTAAATTGGATTGAAGAAAGTTCTTTACTTCTTTGCCAAACCGCTATGCCCAATGCTATCCACGGAATACCCCAAAGCCCAATGACAGGAGCAGGTCTTGCACCAGTTAGAATAACTAACGGAAACATAAAAAGAAAAGGAAAACAACCTGCAATTAAAGGAATATAGCGTTTCCAGCCACTCCAAATTTTGGTTTTCAAGCTGGCAATTCCTACGAGTATCATGCCTAATCCACTCAAAAATGCTCCTAATGGGGCAAATGGCAAGGGCATCCAACCACCTAAAAAATAAGATACTGCACCTGCCATTGATACAAAAAGAAAATTTCGTTTTGTGCCAAAGCCCGTTGGTTCGCCTACTTTCCAAAGTGAGTAAGCCCCAATAAACAGAAAAATGGTGGAAATAGTTAGCACCCAGAATTTTAGAGTTAATGGCAGTTTATCATCAATCAAATAGAGAAAAGGAAGTATCGTCTTCCCTTTTAAAGGCTCATCAACGGCATTTAAAAACCAAAAAGGAATGCCAAAATATATAAACCCTACGCCCATGCCCATGAAGCCGACCGCTGCTCGCTGCATATACTGAATTTTTGTTTCGTTTGTCATTTTGTGTTTATAATTTAGATTTGTTGATTCGGGTCAAGAAAAAGGGTGTAAGGCAAAGAGAAAGGAAACTGATAGTGCTATGAATAAATCGTTCATCAAAATTTGCAATTGCCTTCTTTTGAAATTCAGCCAGTTGTTTGGTTTACTGTTCGGTTATGGTCTGCAAATCCAATTCGTTGATAAATGCGTTGATGGGCAATTGTTCGCGAAACGTAAAATTTATGTCAAGGGCAAAAGCAGCAAAAGCCAAGACTAGAAAAAGGAAGGTCAAACTTTTCCAGTTTTTCACGAACAATAAAATCGTTATGGCAAATAGTATCATCATGGCAGGACCCATAATAGCCATTCGAGTGTGCATAAAAGTCCCATCCACTATTTTCCAATATCTGGCATATTCAATGGGTGTGAGCTGTGTTTCGACAGGGCAAATTTTGTGGTTGAAAAGCATGCCTGCGTAAAAACCAACAAGTACCAGAATCAAGTAAAGGAATAGTTTTTGAACAGTTTTGAAGATTACTATCATTTTTGCGATTATTTTTTGCAAAAATGAGGAGAAGTTACGGGCGAAGCATAGTAAAAAAACGACATGATTTAGTAAATAATCGCATTTTCAAAATCAAAATGGGTCGGAACGAGCCCTGTAAACATTTTAAAATCTCGAAGCAAGTGATTTTGGTCAAAATAGCCACAATCGTAGGCAATTTTCAGCCAACTGTCTTTGGTATTTTGGTTTCTCATTTTCATAATTTGGTTGAAACGAATAATTCTGCTGAACAATTTTGGTGTTACACCTGTGCGTTCCAGAAATTTTCGTTCAAATTGTCTGCCGCTTAAACAAGCCTCATCTGCTAACTTATCTAAGGAAAAACCGCCAATTTGCTTACCCATTTGTTGCATAACTGAGTCAATTGGCAATTTATCAAATCTGTAATTAACGACTTTCTTCAATAAAAATAGCTCAGAAAACTTAACCATTTCCTCAAAACTTTTGGCGTTGAGTATCTGCTCTCTTAATTCTTTGATGGGGCTACCCAAAACCAACGTAGATTCAACCCAACTATTCTCAAATACGGTCATTGGAATGCCGAATAAGCGATAAAAGCCACCTGTCTGAAAGATGATTTTAAACATCAAATAGTTGTTAGGTACCATCATATCTATGCGGCTGATCGATTGCCCAATGATAATATTATCAGGCGGGGATTGAACAACTGTCCCCTCTTTTGATAAGGCAATGGGAGGGCTTTTTGGGTAGAAATAAATTGCCTGCTCGGGCGTAGGTGTATTCGAGCGTGGTACAGGATTTGAATGAGATACATACAAATACCAATATGCTTTTACAAAAGGCCGCAAGGCCGGATGTGGCGGTAAAATTTGAACCATGGTAAGGCGGGGTCTATTTTTTAAAAATAGACCAAAAGCCCCTGATTTTCAAAAGAAAGGCAATTAATTGATTAAACGGTAACCGATGCTATACTACACCGCCGTAAAACTGATTCCTGCGGCTTCATCGGCCAACTGACGGGCATTTTCTTTGCCCAAGTAGTTGTCAATTAAATAATGAGCTATGTACAAAACCGGAGTTGTTAATAAAGCGATGCACCCTTTATAAATGTAATTGATGCTACCGACTTGCACGATTTGCGTCACCGACCAATTGCCGAATAAATAGAAGGCAATAAAAATGACGACGAAGCTATCCACCAATTGCGAAAACAGCGTGGAGCCCGTGGCTCGCAACCAAATGTATTTACTTCCCGTACGACGGCGCAGCCAGGAAAAAACAGTCACGTCCAATAACTGTCCAATCAAAAACGCGACAATGGAGCCAATCATGATACCCAAACCTTGTCGAAATATGGCATTAAATGCGCCGTCTATATTCATGGTATTACCAAGGCTGTCTTTGCTGTTTACTTCCAACCAAAATTGCGCAGGAGGCAGCGAAGTGGTTGAGTAAATCACGATGTACATGTAGGCAATAAACCCCGCCGTCAGGTACGAAATACGACGAACGCCTTTTTTGCCAAAATATTCGTTGATGATGTCGGAAGTAATAAAAACAATGGGCCAATTGACCACCCCCGCCGACATATTGAAATCCAGTTTTGTGCCAAATAAAGGCAATTGAGCCGGGGCAACTCCCAGAAGGGCTTCGACCGAGAAAATTTTCACTCCAATGATTTCGGCAATGAGCGCGTTGGTCAAAAAAAGACCGCACAAAAACAAAAACAAGAATTGTTTTTTCTGTTCAAAGGTAGCAGTAGAAGACATAAAGTGGGTTGTATACGTTAATTTCTATCCGTTGAGGGTATTTAATTGCGTCCAAACATCATTTATGGTATGAACCGGCAAATTACAGGTTTTGTTAAAACATACGTAAATTGTTGTCAAATCATTCTTCGCAGTGCGTTCCTGCAACAGAGGTAAGTCAGACCTTGTCTGAGTTCCTACCACTATTTTATTAGGGACAAAACGGGATTCCAGTTCTTTTCGGAGGGCATCAGCTTCTTTGCCCACGATGGCAATCTCAGCGGTCGGCTGCGTACGCAACGCGTACAAAGCCGCCCAATTGGTCACCCATTGCACATCAGTCAAAAGCGCACGTTTCATCTTCAAAAGCATCCAATCGGCCAGTTTTACGTAGTCTCCATGGTCAAAAATAGTGCCCAGCCAATACAGATTTTGCGCCATAAGTGAGTTGGAAGCAGGAATCACATTATCAAACACCTCTTTTTTTCGAGCAATCAAGTCTTCGGCATTACTATCTGTAAAGTAAAACAGTTCATCTTCAGCATCGTAAAAATTTTCCACCACGTAGGCGGTCAATTTTAAGGCTTCGTCCAGCCATTCTTCTTGAAAAGTAGCTTGATACAACCCAATGTAGGCATCCACTACGGTCGCATAGTCTTCCAAAAAGCCCACAATCGTTGCTTTGCCGTTTTTATAATTGTGCCAAAGCTGTTGGTTAGACGTCATTTTCTCTTTCAGAAAACGGGCATTATTCAACGCCAGCGTTTTGAATTTTTCTTCTCCAAAAGCACGGTAAGCGTCCGTTAAGCCTTTCAGCATCAATCCATTCCATGAAGCCAGTATTTTATCATCCAATCCCGGACGTATTCTGCTTTCGCGGGCGATGAAGAGTTTTTGGAGGGCATTTTTATATTGAATCCCTCCCCAACCCTCCGTGCGACGGTCCGACCCTATAAGGGAGGGGGACAAAGTAACTCCCTTCCCCTCAGAGGGTGAAGGGTTGGACGGTATGCCGCGCGGGAAGAGGGTTACCAAATGCAAATGATTATACCCATGCTCCCAGTTTCCGGAGGCTCTGATATTATATAATTTAGAAAACCACTCAAAATCGTCCCCCAATATTAACTTCAATTCTGACTGTGTCCAAATATAGAATTTCCCTTCTACGCCCTCACTGTCAGCGTCTAAAGCAGAATAAAAGCCTCCTTCGGCACTTGCCATTTCGCGTTCGAGCCAATCAATCGTTTCGTATACGCGGCTTTTGTAGAGTTCGTTTTTTGTCAGGGTGTAAGCTTCCGAATAAATACTCAACAATTGCCCGTTGTCGTACAGCATTTTCTCAAAGTGAGGAATAAACCACTCGTCATCTACCGAATAGCGCGCCCAACCACCCCCTACGTGGTCGTAAATTCCGCCTAATGCAATCCGATTTAAGCTTAGTTCGATATGGCGTAACGCTTCGGGGTTTTGAGTAAGGGCATAATAGCGCAGTAAAAACTTATAAATCGAAGGCATCGGAAACTTGGGGGCTCGGTCCATCCCTCCTTTTTCCGTATCGAAATGTTGTTTCATTTTTTCAAACATTTCGTGCAAATCATCTATCGAAGGAACGGCTTCTCCTCTCTCCTGTCCCGGATACAAATCGTATTTTTCGGATTCTTTGATGAGCATATTGCTCGTAAATCCTTCCGCTGATTTTACAAGATCATCGTGATGATTTTCAAACGCATTTTTGACACTACGCAACAGTTGAACCCAATTTTGAGCCGGCAAATAGGTGACCCCATAAAAAGGCTTGGCATCGGGCATCAAAAAAACATTCAGCGGCCAACCGCCGCGCGTACCCATTGCCTGCAAAGAGTCCATATAAATTGCATCCACGTCGGGACGCTCTTCTCTATCCACTTTGATGCACACAAAATCGGCATTCATCACCTCCGCAACTTGCTCTTTTTCAAAGCTTTCACGCTCCATGACGTGGCACCAATGGCACGCCGAATAGCCGATACTGACCAAAATAGGCTTGTTTTCGGTACGGGCTTTGGTCAAAGCCTCTTCCCCCCACGGATACCAATCCACGGGATTATGAGCGTGTTGCTGTAAGTAAGGTGATGTTTCGTGTATGAGGCGATTGGGCATGGCTAACAATGGGTGAATGGTAAGATACTTAGTTAATATTCAATTTCGGCTGCCATCAAAAAATTGACATTTTTATACCGGTCTTCAAATTCAGGTTTAACTGCTTTAAATTCGTCTAAGCGAACCCATTTATCTTTAAAACTTTGCCAAGAATAACACCCTTCCAATTCTTTATTGCTTCCAATACTCATCGTAATCGTGTGCGTTTCTTTCTTAGTTTTTCCATCAGCATATTTTACTGAAACAGTCTCTTTTTTATAAGCATATACATCAGTAGGTAACAATTGAAATCCAACAAAGAAACCATTTTCAGGAAGTTGCAAGTCATATTGGCTTACATCTACCTCAAACCACTTGCGTTTGTCAGATTGTACTACTACTACTTCGGGAAGCAATTCTCGCCCGGGAGCGCCGGAAGCAATTACTTCATATAATTTCACTCGAAAAGGGACGCGATGTCCACCATCAAATCCAAGCACAAAATTATCAATGTAATAACGCACTTTTTTAATTTTACCTACTTGTTTATCAGGGTTTTGAATCTGAAAAGCGGCCTGCATCCCGGGCGCAAAACTCCATCCCATTTTACTGCCTTTTTGCCCACCCCACCATTCGCGTTTTAAGGCATTTTTGACCTTTACTTCCGCTAATTGAAGTGCCACTGCCTGCAACTGTACCTCGGATTTACTTTTAAGTTGCGCAGCTGAAAATTTTGCACTTCGATAACTCAAACAAAGAAAACTGACGGAATCACTTTCGTTCAAATCAATTTCAATAACGCCATTTTCATCTGCATTGTAAATCTTGAGGGTAGGAGAAACTACCACCGTTGCAAAAGAGACAGGCTCTTTACCTGATTTTATTTGCCCTTTCCACTGAAAACTTTGTTGGGCACTAACACTCAATGAAGCCGACCAGAAATAGATTAAAATTCTGTAATACATTCGAATAGGTAAAAAATGAGAATATCACAATTTCTTCTCCATAATAAAATCTTCCATCAGAAAACCGTCACCGATGTCAATATCCTCATTACCAACTACTTTGAAGCCTACTTTTTCGTAAAATCCAACGGCTTTGTTGTAACGGTTGACGTTAAGCAAAAGTGACTCATTCCTATTTTCGACGGCTATTTCACCCACCCGATTGATAAGTGCCGCTCCTACTCCCTTTCCCTGACTGGCAGGAAGCAAATAGATTTTATGAATTTTAGTTTTTGGCAAACCATTGTAATTCAGCTCATAAGAAGCGTAGCCCAAGTAACCGCTTTCGTCTTTAGCAATCAAGAAAACGTGTCCTTTTTCCTGAATTTGGCTCGTCAACGAAGGGATGCTGTACATCCAATCCAACATGTAATTGATTTGTTTTTCGGAGAGAATTTCCCAAAAAGTAATTGGCCAAGTTTCGTGAGCGATACGATTGATTTCGGGCAAATGGGCTTCCTCGGCAATACTAATCTCTACCATTGTAAGTCGTAAGGGTTTTCTTTAAAACAGATTTTACCCTCCAAAGTTCCGATATAAAGTTGTCTACTTAGTAAAGTGCAAAGGTTAAACGGGGCCGCCTGTGCGGGTTAGTGTGTAAAGAAATTTCACCTTCATTATCAACTCATTGCAATTTATTATAGCAAGCTATTTTTCCATGCTACTTAAACTCCAATTGCTGAATTTTTCCCGTTTGGTAATTGAGCAAGTAAAGCTCACCCGCTTCATCTTCACCGAACGATGACAAAGAACCCACCAAACGCGTCAATAATGTATTAGTGGCCTGCTTCGAGGCTTCGTCATACTTTAGCGCCCAAACATTGCCGCTGACGTAATCACCATAAATGTACTGCCCCTTGATAGCCGAAAGGCGGGTGCCGTTGTACACATAACCGCCCGTAATCGAACGCCCTTCCGAAGTACCGTAGTCAAATACCGGCTCCACAAAACCCGTTCGATTACAGTTATTGTTGGGGCTATAACATACCTTGCCTTCGGCTACGCGCCACCCATAATTACCCCCTTTTTCCAAAATATCTACTTCTTCCCGCGCATTCTGGCCCACGTCGGCTATCCAAAACTTGCCCGTCGAACGGTCTTCGGTCACTTTCCAAGGATTACGAAGGCCGTAGGCATAAATTTCGGGGCGGGCATTGGCAGTTGTTTTAAAGGGATTATCGGGGGGAATGGCGTAATTAAGGCCATTTGCTTTTGAATTAACATCAATCCGAAGCATTTTCCCCAACAAACTTCCCAAATTTTGGGAGTAGTTTTGCGGATCGCCACTGGAGCCACCGTCGCCTGTTGCAATGTACAAAAAGCCATCTTTTCCAAACAAAATACTACCCCCGTTATGATTAGCATAAGGCTGGTTGAAAGTCAGCAAAATTTCTTCCGAAGCTGGGTAGCCAATGGTTTTATTGGATTGAAAACGAGAAATCACCGATTGCAATTGACCACTAAATTGCCGGGTATAGTTAACAAAAAACTGTCCGTTTGTACTAAAATTGGGATGAAAAGCAATGCCCAACAAGCCCGTTTCGCCGCCGGCCGACACCCGCGTGCTAATGTCCAGAAATGTCTCCGCTTGGGTAACGGCTGCCTCATTACGGAAAACTTTTACGAGGCCGCGTTGTTCTAACACAAACAATCGGTTGCTGCCGTCGCCCGCCGGCTTGAGTTCGACAGGGCTATTGAAACTTAAATTAGAAAAAGCGGGGGTAAGCTGCCAAGTGGCATTGGGATTGATTGTGGTCGTAGGCGGCGAATCGGAAGATGAGTTCCCGCACGACACAATCCCGCCAATTCCACTACTGACCAAAAGCACAAACAAAAACTGAAGGATAGTTTTCATGGGTCTTAAATTTAATGTGTGAAGAAAGTAAATGAAGTAGGAAATCTTTTACTTAAAAATAGTATGCCACTGCTATAACGAAAATCTTGTTGATTTTTTACATTTTAGAACCATAATTCACCTCATTTGTTCAAATTGCACCCCAAATTTTGACCCAAATACACATGACAGATGCAGTGATTATCGGAGGAGGATTGGCGGGACTCGTCAGCAGCATTGAACTGGCGCGTCGGGGGTTTTCAGTCATCGTAATCGAGCGAAAGCACTATCCCTTCCACCGCGTTTGCGGAGAGTACGTCTCTAATGAAGTACGTCCTTATTTGGAAGGTTTAGGATTAAAAATCAACGAGTTGGGTGTCAAAGAAATACAGCGCTTTTGCTTTACTTCACCTTCGGGTCGTGTCTTGGAAACTGATTTAGATTTGGGTGGTTTTGGCATAAGTCGTTACAAACTGGATTATGCACTGTACGAATTAGCCCAAAAAGTCGGGGTGAAGTTTGTGTTGGGGGAAACCGTAGAAAGTGTCGAGTTCGCAAGTGAAGAGTGTCGAATTAAAACAAGCAACAAACTTGATTTTTCAGCCAAAATCGTTTTGGGTTCCTTTGGCAAAAATTCCAAAATGGACAAAGCACTCGACCGCGATTTTACCCATAAAAAATCGCCGTATGTAGGGGTTAAGTATCATATTCGTACCGATTTTCCACAAGATTTAATTGCTCTGCACAATTTCAAAGATGGCTACTGCGGCATCTCAGCCATTGAAGAAGATAAATATTGCTTATGCTACCTTACCACGCGCGATAATGTCCGAAAACACGGCAGCATCTCCGAAATGGAAAAAAATGTTTTGTGGAAAAACCCTCACCTCCACCGTATTTTCAACAAGTCAGAGTTTTTGTACGAGCGTCCCGAAGTCATCAATGAGTTTTCATTTTCTCCCAAAAAGACAGTTGAAAACCATATCCTGATGGTGGGTGATGCCGCAGGGCTGATTACGCCTTTGTGCGGAAACGGCATGGCCATTGCTATTCACGGCGGGAAAATCGCCGCTGAATTAACTGCCGATTTTCTCCACCAAAAAATCAATCGTCAACAATTGGAAGATTCTTACCAACAACTCTGGAAAGATGAATTTTCCGTTCGTCTGTGGATTGGACGTACCGTACAGCGATTGTTTGGCGATGAGTGGCTCTCCGAATTGGCACTCAGCAGCTTTTCCTTAGCCAAACCCTTGTTGCGGTTTGTCATTAGCAAAACACATGGAAAAGTGATTACGTAACCATTCATCCAAATTTTAGTCTACAATAAAGGACATAGAAGTTTATTGCATTCAAAATCATATTTCGATGGAAAAACAACCAATTGTGAGTTTACGGGGCGTTAAAAAATACTATGGCCGCGACCTTATTTTAAAAGGAATTGATTTGGACGTCTATGCCGGCGAAATCATCGGCTATATCGGCCCCAACGGCGCAGGAAAAAGTACCACCATCAAAATTTTGATTGGAATGATTCCCGATTTTGTGGGCGAAGTTCGGGTATTGGGCTACGATATTAAGGAAGATGCCCTTGAGGTCAAAAAACGGATTGGTTACATTCCCGAAAATGCCATGCTATACGAAGTATTGACGCCCATGGAGTACCTGCTTTTTATAGGACGTCTGCACAAAATGGAGGATGCGCTCATCGAACGCCGAGCTATGGAATTACTGGAAATATTTGGTTTACAGGCTCATACCGATGTACGCATGAATACTTTCTCCAAAGGAATGCGCCAAAAAGTATTGCTCATTGCGGGACTGATTCACAATCCCGATGTCATCTTTCTCGACGAGCCACTCTCGGGTTTAGATGCCAACGCCGTAATTTTAGTCAAAGAAGTATTGGCAAAACTCAAAGCTGCGGGCAAAACCATTTTTTACAGTTCGCACATTATGGACGTCGTCGAGAAAATCTCCGACCGAATTGTGATTATCAATCAGGGAACGATTATCGCCAACGGCACTTTTGAAGAACTCAAAGCACAAGCCCAAACGGGCTCTTTGGAGAGTATTTTCCAAGGACTCACAGGCGACCACGAAAACGACCACCGCGCCGCCGACTTTTTACAAGCCTTGCGGTAATCTGTTAACCGTGTATCCGTTATCCGTTTACGGTTATCCGTAAATTCGTCATCGCACGTGCGCCCTCCGTCGTAATTCAATTCATTCGTCACTCGTCATTCGATAATTCGTCATTCCTTTATGATTAAAGCAGTTTTACGTATTCTGGACGCTACTAAAGGCTTTTTCCGCTGGCTGGGGGCTGATTATGAGATTCTTCGACACATTGTTGAACTCAAATTTATTATGCAGAACCGCCGTCCTATGGCGGCTTTTTCAAACTATAATTCTCGCAATGCCAACCAAGACCCCAACAATTCATTTTGGTGGATGGTTGGAATTTTAAGCTTTTTCGGGCTATTCATGGGGATTTTACTGTTTGTGGTTGATGTCCCCTACTATGCCTACAGCCTTCCGTTTGCCTACATCATGATTATGTCGATGATGACCTTGGTGACTGATTTTTCCACGTTATTACTTGATACAACCGATAACGCAATACTCCTCCCCCGCCCCGTCAATAGCCGTACTATTTTGCTGGCAAGGTTGGTACACATTACCACCTATGTATTGATTTTGTCCTTTGGGATTGCATTTTTCACTATCGTTTTTACGCTTTTCAAATACGGCATTATTGCTTTTTTAGCCTGCATCATTTCCGTGATTTTGTTAGCCATTTTATCGGTATTCTTCACTGCCTTGCTGTATATCTTGTTGATGAAATTTACGAGTGAAGAACGCCTCAAGGATATTATCAGTTATTTCCAAATCGCCTTTACGATGCTGGTTACGGTGGGTTATCAACTGGTTGGGCGAGTTTTTGACTGGCTTGATTTGGAAAATTTACAAACGACCGTTCAGGCCTGGCATTATGCTTTACCTCCATTGTGGATGAGCGGTGCCATGGAAATGGCCATTAAGTACAACTTTTCTTTTGGGTACTTTGCCGTACTTGCCGTACTTGTGCCGTTAGCGTCATTGTGGGTATTGGTTCGATTTTTAGCGCCTGGTTACAATGAAAAAATTGCTCAATTGGGTACGGGTGACGGAGGTGGTGCAGAAAAAACAGTCAATCAAAAGCGGCACGGATTTGTAAGTTGGTTGGCTTCCAAAGTCACTTCAACCCCGCTTGAAAAAGCAACTTTTGAATTATCCTGGAAAGTCACCTCACGCGACCGGCGCTTTAAAATGCGTACGTACCCAAGCCTTGGTTCGCTTATCCCTATGGTATTTATTCTGGGCAAAAACATCTTCGACCCTTCTGAGTGGCAAAATCTATCGGGTGGTTATTCCTTTTTACTGATTGCTTACATGGGTCATATTATCAGTGCCACGTTTCACAGTCAAACTATTTTCAGTGAAGATTTTAAAGCTGCCTGGGTCTATTTTGCTACCCCTAACGACTCCCCGCGCGATGTTGTGATGGGCAATATCAAGGCCGTTTTATTGAAATTTTATACGCCTTTTTATCTCTTAATTTCGGGTTTTATCCTGTTCATTTGGGGGCCAAAAGCCGTGGATGATCTGGTTTTGGCCTATCTGATGTCGTGGTGTCTGACCTTCTTTGAAATCATCAGCAGTTCCCATCTTAAACTGCCTTTTGCCAAAAGCCCCGCCGAACAAAAAGAAGCGGGCCAAAGTATGCAAATTCTGGTTTTTCTTCTTTTGTTACCCCTGTGTGGCTTCGGGCATTGGGGGCTTACCTTTATCCCTTATGCCCTACCGGTGGCTTGCGTTTTTGCCTTCTTTTTAGCCCGAATGTTATACCAAAGATACGATAAATTGACTTGGGAAAAATTTGACCTTTAATGACAATTGATAACTCAAAACAGTAAAATTTCCTTCTAAATCCTCATTCCAAAAGGATACAGTCCTATTTTTGGCAAACAAATTGCAGATTCTTGCCTTATCCAATCAAGAAAATGGTTGGTTTACGGTATATTTCGCACTGTAATTACTTTTCTAATCATTTCCATTATTAAAATCAATGCAGTTTTTCAAAAAAGTCCTCTTTTTTTGTGTAATCTGCGGGTCGACAATAGCCCAGCAGAAGCTTGAAAATTATACGCAGTCCATCTCTGGCAGCGATGTGAAGTACGATTTAGTAGCGATTCAGGGCGGCGAATTTACGATGGGCAGCCCCGCCAAAGAAAAAGGCCGTAAAGAAGATGAAGGCCCCCAACATAAAACAAAAGTCGAACCTTTTTGGATGGGCAAGTACGAAATCACTTGGGATTTGTACGACCTGTTTACCACCAAAAACATCGAAATTGAGATGGCTAAACGCCATCCGGACCCCGAGAACAGCCTTACTAAGACCGACGGCAGTACTCGCCCAAGTCCCGCTTATGTAGACATGTCATTTGGGATGGGACGTGCGAGCTACCCGGCCATTAACATGACCCAATACGCGGCCATTTATTTTTGCAAATGGCTTTATCAAAAAACGGGTGTTTTTTATCGCCTGCCTACCGAAGCCGAATGGGAATATGCCTGCCGCGCAGGTACCACCACGGCCTATTCCTTTGGAGATGATGCGAAGCAGTTGGACGAGCACGGCTGGTACAAAAGCAACAGCGGAGCGGCGTACAAAAAAATCGGCACAAAGAAGCCTAATCCTTGGGGACTGTACGACATGCACGGCAATGTTATGGAATGGACCCTTGACCAATACGCCAAAGACTATTACGCAAAAAAAGCCAATGGCGAAGCAAAAGAAGCTTTCTTAAAAGTAACGGAACTGTATCCTACTTCCGTACGCGGCGGTTCATGGGACGACGATGCCTTGGTGTGTCGCAGTGCCTCTCGCATCCCCTCTGCGGCTGATTGGAAGATTATTGATCCCCAAAGTCCCAAAAGTGAATGGTGGATGACAAGCGCCTCCTTTGTTGGATTCAGAATTGTAAGACCCCTCAAAATCCCTTCCAAAGAAGAGATAGAGGCGTACTACAATCCACCTTTAATTGAAGATTATTAATAGTTATAAATTTTACCAATAATCCACAGTTCCCAATACATAAACCTTTTCTAAATATGGAAACCAATCGCCGAGAGTTCCTCAAAACCTCAAGCTTATTTACGGGCGGAGCACTGCTGAGCAGTCTGCCTTTTTCATCGTATGGGTATCACAACTCCAACGATGATGTTATTAAAATCGCACTCATTGGTTGCGGTGGACGCGGCACAGGTGCTGCTGCTCAGGCATTAAGCACCAAGCAAAATGTAAAGCTCGTTGCAATGGCCGATGCTTTTTCGGATCGCCTGGAGGGCGCCTACACGGCCCTGACCAAACGTAAATACAAAAATGACGCGGGAGAAGAAGTAAATGTAGCGTCTAAAATTGACGTTCCTAAGGAAAGAATGTTTGTAGGTTTAGAAGCTTACAAGCAGGCAATTGCTTTGGCCGATGTCGTTATTTTGGCTACGCCTCCCGGTTTCCGCCCTTGGCATTTTGAAGAAGCCGTTAAACAGAACAAGCACATATTCATGGAAAAACCTGTAGCGACGGATGGACCGGGTGTGCGTAAAGTATTGGAGGTTGCCGAAGAAGCCAAACGCAAAAAATTGAACGTAGTAGTAGGTCTTCAACGCCACTATCAGCGCAATTACCGTGAAGCGATGGATCGCATCCACGACGGCAAAATCGGTGATATTGTGGGCGGAAGTGTATACTGGGTTTCCGGTGGCGTATGGAATAATCCACGCAAACCGGGTCAAACCGAAATGGAATACCAAATGCGTAACTGGTACTATTTCAACTGGTTGTGCGGTGACCATATTACAGAACAACACATTCACAACATCGACGTAGCCAACTGGGTAAAACAGGGGTATCCTACCGAAGCCCGCGGCACAGGCGGACGCCAGGTTCGTACCGGAAAAGAGTTCGGCGAAATTTTTGACCACCACATTGTAGATTTCACCTACGGCGACGGAGCCATCATCAATAGCCAATGCCGCCACTACGAAGGAACCTACAGTATTGTAGATGAGAAGTTTTTGGGAACCAAAGGCCGTATCGACAGCTTTAACGGTAACAATACAGTATTAAAAGCCTATAAAGGCGGCAAGGTATTATACGCTCACGAAGGAAAAGGTGACAGAAACCCTTATCAAGTAGAGCATGACGAATTGTTTGAAACCATTGCCAAAGGCGAATACAAATTTGCTGATGCTGAAAACGGCGCTAAAAGTACGCTGACTTCCATCATGGGACGGATGGCTACTTACTCAGGTAAAGTCATTAAATGGGAAGAAGCTCTTAATTCAAATATCAGTCTGTTCCCCGAAAAATTAGCTTGGGATGCCCTTCCTAAGTTATTACCGGGCGCAGATGGCTACTATCCCGTAGCTGTACCGGGCAAGACCATTGTAGTATAGATAGCTTATTGCCGTTTTAAAGTTTAGGCGGGGCCGCCCCTGCGGTTTACTGTTTAAAAGTTTAGGGTTTACCGTTTAAAAGTTTACAGTTCAGCATTATTTAATAGTGCTAATCGTAAACTTTAAACCGTAAACCCTACTTATTTTATTTATTCCGTCTTCAGAATCTTAATTACTTTATTTGGGAAATCAGGGTTTTGAACCTGTAACAGATACATCCCTTTCGACAATTGAAGTGCTTCTAAGTTCAAATCCGCCTGCTGCTTTTCCCAATTTACGTCTCTTACCACCATACTCTGCCCCGAAAGGTTAACTACTGAGAACGTAGTAGATGCCGGTGTATACTCATTCGGGATTGCAATTTTCAATGTAGTTGCAAAAGGATTGGGATACGGCAGCCATACTCCTGTTTCCGTCGTCTCTATTTCTCCAATCCGGTTGCTGTTTGTACTCACCAGTTCAAACTGAATCGTACTTTCTCCCGCCGATTGGTTATTTCTAATTCCCTTTACTTTCAACGTATAGATACCCGGCACAGAACTAAAGCCTCCATTGTCATCAAATAACCCAAAAGGAGAGCCATTATCCGTATAATTGGCAACTGTAGGACCGGTCATTGTAAATTCAATACGATTAACCGCAGGACTCGCCTCGACGAAAATGTTAATAAACGTTGGAATGGACGATACAGGTATTTTATCATTATTTCGCACAGTCCGTACAAAAGCACGGGAAGACGACCCACCTGCCTTGAATAAACTAAAGGCAAAATCAGTAGCTATGGCTGATGGATTTATTACTTTAATAACAAAATAATCTTCTACGGATGCTCCCTGATTATCAACGGCTCTAACCGTAACCGTATAATTCCCGACCATAGTTGGTGTACCCGTTACTTTTCCTCCCTGAAATACCAGTCCGGGTGGCAGATTTCTGACAAAAATTCCATACAATGAACCGTCCCTATCTCGAAATGTACTGATTGGAATCTCTAAGCTGAAGGGTTGACCCACAGTGGCATTTTGATCTGCAATAGGGTTTACTACAACCGGTGGAACGTTATTGTTGGGTAAACTTATCGTTATCAGAAAAGCAGTATCTGTAAATGCTCCTACAGCATCATACCCGCGTACCGTCACTTTAAATTCTCCTGCAACAGTTGGTATCCCAAAAATCACTCCGTTGTTAATGTTTAATCCTGTTGGCAAATTTAATACTTCAGTCCGGACAGCACTTCCTTCAGGGTCACGAAATATAGTTGTAGGCAGCGTATACGTAAACGATACTCCAACCTTTCCTAATTGATTGGGAATAGCAGTATCAACCACCGGCGGTAAATTTGCCAATGTTTCTTTTACCACTAACCGGAAGGGCGTTTCTCCCCAAGCACCTTCATTGTCAACAGCCCTTATGAGAATTCGATAATCTCCTGCTACGGTAGCTTTTCCCGTAAGTTTTCCATTTAAAAGGCTTATTCCTGAAGGTGTATTCTGAGCAACAATACGTACTACATACCCATCAACGTCCTTAAAAAGACTAACGGGAATATTGTACTCATAAGCTTGTTGCACAATAATCGTTTGGTCCGGTATAACCAATGTAGCAACAGGGCTTTGATTTACAGCCGTTACTTTTAACACAAATTGTGTTTTAACAGACGCATTTTCATTATCAAATGCCTCAACCGTAACTGTAAAATCCCCTGCTTGGGTAGGAGTTCCGTTCATTTGCCAACCATTTGCTTTTATCCCCGCCGGGAGTCCCGTAAATACCAAACGTGCGATTTGTCCATCTTTATCCTGAAATGTATTAGCCGGAACCTGATAATTATATGAACTGCTCGTTGTAGTCTGTTGGTCAGCTATTTGGCTAACAACTACTGGAGCCTGATTGATGCGTTGTTTAACAACTACAAAATTAAACACCGTTCGCCCAATCATATTGGTGACGGTAATTGTAGTGGAATTATACGATTCAAGTACCAACTCATAACTACCCACCTTGAGAGTAGTCCCGCCATCATCTCCGTATAGAGCAAAGGGAGCATCCGTTTCAGTTCTTGTTTGAGTGATTGCTCCTGAAAGTTTCATTGCTACGGCTTTAGCTGAAGCATCGGGTGTGGCGAAAAAATTAACGGCGAAGCCAAGTGCATCGATATTCAAGGTATCCTTATTTTTAAGAGCACGAATGAGCGTTCGGCTCAAAAAATTACCCGCTTTATACAATGAAAGCCCTGCTTCCTTTTGAGGAACTACCTTGAGCGTAAAAGTTGTACTCGTTGAGGCATCGTATAAATCTGTTGCTTTCACCGTTACCACATAATTTCCTATTAACGCGGTATTTCCTTTGATGGTATTTTTATCCAGGAATAATCCGACAGGAAGCCCTGTCACTTCATAAAACTCAATGGTGCCATCCGGATCCTGAAACGTATTATCGGGAATCGGATACAAAGCATCAATACCAGAAGTTACACTGTAATCTTTAAGTGGATTTTTGATAATGGGGGGTTGGTTCACCTCGGGCTCTCCCAAAAGATCTTCAATCAATTTGATTTCCACGGGGCCAGACGCTTTCTTCTCTTCCCATCGACTCACATATCCTGGAAGATAATACCCGCTTGTCCGCACTAATTCTGAGAGCTTTACCACCATTTTTTGCACAGTCACGACGGGTGTCATGGGCTTTTTGAGCCAATTATTCAGCACCGATTTAATACTCGGTGCAAACCAGTCAATGTCACCAGTGCTGTTAGCCACAATATTGACCAATTTGCATCCTCCTTCAAAATGTTGATTGAGCATTACTTCCATTCCATACTGCGACATACCCGGTTCACGAAAAGCTTCGTTCATAATCCACTTATCTGCTCCCATGCTTCCTCTCAATACATCAGCGCTGAAAAAGTGATTATAAAATTGAGAATCATTGATTTTTGTGCCGTCAGTAGTACGGGCTAAATCTTTAAAAGCAAACGTACCGCGACGAAAACTCAACCCATCGTGTACCGAGCCAAAATCGTTAACTACTTTGTATTCACTATTAACACCTTTGGCAGTACGGCTTACTCCATCCAAAAAATTCTTCAACATCGTATGCCGATAAATATACCAATCTGACCATCTTTTGTTTTCGGGGTGAGGGTAATCGGTAGTGACAGGCTGAATATCCTTTATTTTACTGTAGTCTGATTTCCACGTATCATTAATAGTTTTGAGATTACCATAACGTGTTTGAAGCCAATCTCTAAAGCCCGTTAACATGGAAGGAGCAATATCATAAAGTGATACATAAGAATTTCCAAAACCCAAGCCTCCGTCTGGTTCGTAACCTTCATAGTGATAGCCGGCTTCCTGTGTTGTTGTTGTTGTTGCCGCCAAACATAAGATACGACCTTCCTGCTGATAGGGCTGATAGCGCTCACAAACCTCTTTTACAAAACCCAGCGCTTTGTCGACCGCAGGCTGATAGGACATACTGAAAATATCCTTTAAAGTACGCCCCTGCTGATCTTTTGCCGCTTCGCTTTCGGGCCAAAACCCTTCCGAACGATTACAACAGCGGGCCAAATGAATCCGAAGAAAGATTTTAAGTCCTAACTCTTTACAGAGTTGAATTTGA
Source organism: Runella sp. (assembly GCF_027484545.1). Taxonomy (GTDB): domain Bacteria; phylum Bacteroidota; class Bacteroidia; order Cytophagales; family Spirosomataceae; genus Runella. The sequence goes on from NZ_JAIXST010000338.1 coordinate 45,963, forward strand.
TTGTCAAATTGTTGCCAATTGGCTGAAGTGCTTGTCTTTTCATGCACAACATCCCATCTGACAGTTATCATGGCAGCATTACAACCCTGTTTAGCCGCTTCACGAATCACACCCAGGCCTTGCTCTGCCCCCTCGGTAGTATTGAGCAATGCCACACATAAATAACGTTGATTATCTTCGGCTAAAACAACAGTATGAGTTGAGGCAACAATGGGTAAATCAGGACTGTTTTTCGCATAGGTTTTGACAGTAGCAACCCATGCAAGCACACACAAAATTCTTGCTACACGTTTAATCATTTGGATATATTTTTGAATGAGGAGGTATCTCCACATTCAAATTAGCAAGAACCGTGCAAAAAAACCAAAAAGTTTTAAAATAGCCTTAAAATAGCCGTTTTGAAATTTTTTGGTTGCCAATCGGAATGTTAATAATGATTTAATCGGTAACAGTGTATACTAAAAACGTACTTAAGCACCGAACTTAAAGAAAGAAAATCAAATGGCACAATTTTTGCTACAACGGCAGGCGGAATTCTTATTACTCTTTTTTTACCGACTTTTTGATTTCCACAACCACTGTTTTAGAAGTAGGAGTCATGCTTCTATCGGCAAAACTGTCAATAGGAACCAAGGTATTTGTTTCGGGAAAATAAGTGGCAATACAACGTTCTGGAATTGAATATGGTACTACAATAAATCTCGGTGCTTCCCGCTCAACTCCACCGTAAAAGTTGTACAAATCAACCACCGTCCCTGCTTTTAATCCTGCCTTCTCAATGTCTTTTTCATTCATCAATACGACACGTCTTTCGTTATAGATGCCCCGATAACGGTCACTGAGACCATAAATCGTGGTATTGAATTGGTCATGGCTTCGTATGGTCATCATCAGGTATTCCTTATCCGACAATTTAAAAGGAACGTAGTGATTCACACTAAATCGCGCTTTTCCAATGGAAGTTTTAAAATTTCCATCCCGCGCTCCGTTCGGCAAATAAAATCCTCCAAGAATACGGACGCGTTCGTTGTAACGTTCAAACCCGGGGATCGTTTTTTCAATCGCTTCGCGAATATGGTCGTAATTGAGAAGTAGCTTATCCCAGTTCACTTTCGATTTTGTGCCCAACGTGGCATTTGCCAATCGTCTGACAATGTCGGGTTCGCTCAAAAGTTGGTCCGAGACGGGCTGCAGCTTTCCTTTCGATTGATGAACCACCCCCATCGAATTTTCAACACTGACAAACTGTACTTTCCCGTTTTGAATATCTTTATCCGTACGTCCCAAACAAGGCAAAATCAAGGCTTCTTGTCCCGTCACCAAATGACTTCGGTTGAGCTTAGTAGAAACATGTGCCGTCAAACTGCAATTTCGCAGCGCTTTTGCGGTATAAACGGTATCGGGCGTAGCCGACAGAAAATTTCCGCCCATCGCAAAAAAGACCGTTGCTTTCCCTTCATGCATCGCCTTAATAGCATCTACGGTATTGTAGCCATGTTGGCGGGGCGGTTCAAAACCAAACTGTTTTTTCAGGCTGTCCAAAAAAGCTTTGGGCGGTTCTTCCCAAATCCCCATCGTACGGTCACCCTGCACATTGCTGTGTCCGCGTACGGGACAAGTTCCTGCGCCCGGCTTTCCAATGGAGCCTTTGAGTAACAAAAGATTGACGACTTCCCGAATATTGTCTACCGCATTTTTGTGCTGTGTCAACCCCATTGCCCAGCATACAATGATTTTTTGAGAGGAAATCACCAATTCTGCCGCTTCGTTCATTTCATCAATGGTTAATCCGCAATCTTTTGAAAGCTGTGCAACATCACAGGTTTTTAAATCTTCCAAAAGTTCTTCAACTCCTTCGGTTTTTTCCCGAATAAATTCCCAATCAAACACTCCTCCCCGTTGCTGTTCCGTATCGTACATCAATTTCAGAATTGCTTTAAAAAGAGGCACATCCCCGTTGAGGCGTACTTGAAGAAATAAATCAGAAAGTGATGTTTTTCCACCCAACAATCCTAAAGCAGTTTGAGGATTGCTGTAGGCCACCAAACCTGTCTCATGCAATGGATTGACTGACAAAATCTTAGCACCATTTTTCTTCGCTTTTTCCAAAGCCGTCAGCATTCGAGGGTGATTAGTTCCCGGATTTTGTCCTGCAATAATTATCAAGTCAGCAATGTATAAATCCTCTAATTTAACCGATCCTTTTCCAATGCCGAGCGTTTCATTGAGTGCTACGCCACTCGACTCATGGCACATATTGGAGCAATCGGGAAGATTATTTGTCCCGTATTCCCGAACAAAAAGCTGATACAGAAAAGCCGCTTCATTACTTGTTCGACCGGAGGTATAAAATATCGCCTCATTGGGCGAATTTAGTCGATTCAGATGTTGTGCTATTTTTCCAAACGCTTCTTCCCACTCAATTAGCTGATAGTGTGTTGCCTCTTTGGGCTTATACATGGGCTGGGCAATTCTCCCCTCCTGACTCAACTCATAATCACTCCAAGCACCCAACTGTTTAATGGAATGTTGAGCAAAAAACTCCGCTGTCAGGCGTTTGGTGGTTGCTTCTTCGGCTACCGCTTTTGCGCCATTTTCGCAGTATTCAGCAATGGCAGAACGCTCATCGTCGGGGTCGGGCCATGCACAACTGGGGCAGTCAAATCCATCTTTTTGATTGAGATTCAGCAAAGCTTTCATTCCACGCCCCACGTTCATTGCCCCAAACACATGCTTAGCTGAGCTTATCACTGCGGACAGTCCAACAGCTACTTCTTGAGGAGCTTCGACTTTTAATCCCGTGAAATTTTCGGGAGTCAACTCCGTATCGGCAGTTTCTTTTTTCATCCTATGTTAAACAAAAAAAAGGTGGTACGACTATTTGCTTAAAAAGTCATACCACCCTCTGTTATTACTATTTCTAACCTCTTTTTACCCTACCGACCCTTCCAAGCTTATTTCAAGCAGTTTTTGGGCTTCCACTGCAAACTCCATAGGCAATTGATTCAAGACTTCTTTCACGTAGCCATTCACAATCAATGCCACCGCCTGTTCGGTCGGAATACCGCGCTGATTACAATAAAACAATTGATCTTCTCCGATTTTTGACGTCGTAGCTTCGTGTTCTACCGTTGCGCTTGTGTTGTTTACTTCAATATAAGGAAATGTATGTGCTCCGCAGGTATCACCAATCAATAGCGAATCGCATTGCGAGAAATTACGGGCATTTTCGGCACGTTTGAATACCTGCACCAATCCACGGTACGAGTTCTGGCTTTTCCCTACGGAAATACCTTTTGATACGATACGACTCTTGGTGTTTTTACCAATGTGAATCATTTTCGTACCTGTATCAGCCTGTTGCATATTGTTGGTAACGGCCACCGAATAAAATTCCCCGATGGAGTGATCGCCTTTCAGAATCACCGAAGGATACTTCCAGGTAATAGCCGAACCGGTTTCTACCTGTGTCCACGAGATTTTTGAATAGGCTCCTTCGCAGATACCACGTTTAGTAACGAAGTTATAAATCCCGCCTTTTCCGTCTTTATCGCCTGGATACCAGTTTTGAACGGTGCTGTATTTTACTTCGGCGCGTTCGTGGGCTATGATTTCCACTACGGCTGCATGCAATTGATTTTCGTCACGCATTGGAGCCGTACACCCTTCCAGATAACTTACGTACGAACCTTCGTCGGCAATAATAAGCGTCCGCTCAAATTGCCCTGTACCGGCTGCATTGATACGAAAATAAGTCGAAAGTTCCATTGGGCAACGTACGCCTTTGGGAATATAACAAAACGAGCCGTCGGAAAATACGGCAGCATTGAGTGCTGAAAAGAAATTGTCTTTGGGAGGAACTACCGAACCGAGGTATTTTTTCACCAATTCCGGGTGTTCCTGAATGGCTTCGCTGATGGCACAAAAAATGATTCCCTGTTTTTTAAGTTCTGTTTTAAAGGTAGTAGTCACCGAAACTGAGTCAATAACAGCATCTACGGCTACTCCGGATAATCTTTTTTGTTCGTTCAATGAGATACCCAAACGTTCAAAAGTACGGCGCAATTCGGGGTCAATTTCATCCAAAGAACCTACTTCTATTTTCTGTTTAGGAGCAGAATAGTATTTAATGCCTTGGTAATCAATCGGTGGATAATGAACGTTTGGCCATTTTGGTTCGGTCATCCCCTGCCACATACGGAAAGCCTTCAAACGCCACTCCGTCATCCATTCAGGTTCATTTTTCTTTGCCGAAATCCACCGGACAGTATCCTCGGTCACACCCGGTGCAGCTTCATCGGCCTCAATGTCGGTTACGAAGCCGTACTTATATTCAGAGTTGGTAATTTCTTCTAATAATTCTACCTCTTTGCTCATCGCTATGTGTGCGGTTAATTCTATATTTTCAACAAAAATCAGGAACCTTCTGTTCTAATCGGGGTACAAATATCTTAAAAATATTCTAAATAAGGACAAAGCCGTTTTTGACAGTCTTCAGATTTTTTACCGTTTGATAAGTTTCGTATACAACCATCTTCAAAAAAACATACTGTTGCTCTGCTTACTTCAACGTTAAAACGTGTGACAACCCTTAAAACCGAAAAAAATGAATACGATATTGGTTGTTGAATCTATTCCGCTATTGCGCAGTATGTTATGTCAGCTTATTTCCAATATTCCGAACATCAATATCTCCATTGTGACTTTAGAATATGAGGCACTTGCCCCTGCCCTATCCCTGAAACCGGATTGGGTTTGGTTGGATGGAACCAATCCGCTTATCAAAAGCAGAAACTACCTTAAAAATCTTAAAAAATTAACTTAACGTGAACTTTTCAATACCTACGCAGCCATTGGGGGGCAGTACTGCCTCAATTCCAATGGTGCTGTAATCTTAACTTTGGGTTTTCTTTGGTAAAAAGAATAGGCACAGATAGCTGCCAATGAATGCGTAAAAGCATTAGTAGCTTTTCGATGCCTTGTGTGTTCAAGCTCCATTACATTTTTTTGAATACCGATTACGGTTTCAATAATGGGTCTTTTTTTAGCCATCTTTTGGGCTTGTAAAGGAATTTCTTTGACCGATTTTTTCTTTGCATTATTACGTGGTTTGGCAAAGAAATCAATCGTATTGTCATATTCGACAAAGGCTAATTTAGCCTCCGCATCGGCCTTTAGATTTGTGCGATGTAAAAATTCCAAGAAAATCATAACTTGGAACACTCTCAAAATGAGAGTAAGTCAGCACCAACAGGGTTGCCTTACCGCCTTCGGCTGAGCAAGACTCATGGATCGATTTAAGTCCCTGTTGGTTTACTGTAACACAGTACTCAGCGGGGTGGCCCGAGCCATAGAAATTCGGGTTCAAGACCGCACGGGCGGCCCCGCCATGAGCAAGGTATTGAGTGTGCGACAGCTTGCTGGCTTGAGTAAAAATAAACTCATTCAAAATTATGGAAACATTGCGGTCCGCCGCCGCGGTCATTTTTTATTGGTATTGACATTTCAAAAGCTACGCTTGATTTTGCCGTTGTTGTCGCTAACAAATTGCTGTTTCATTTTCAATCAAGCAATGATAAAAAAGGGATTGAAACATTTATCAAACAATTAAAGACTCAATGCCCTGATGCGAATTTTACCAATAGCTTGTACTGCATGGAGCATACCGCACGGGCGGCCCCGAGGTATTTACAACAATCATCTTTTGAACTTTTTACATTCAAAACAGGCAAAGATTTGACGGTCCGCCGCTGCGGCTTGAGCACCCCATTCACATCAAAGACAGCTTGGGTATGGTTCGGGGCAAGAACGATAAAGTTGATGCCCAAAGAATTGCTACTTATGCCTACAAAATCGGAGCGCCGACGCGGCCGCGATGAGGTGCGTTTATGGGTACCAAAACACGATATCATCCAAAAACTTGATAGACTCACAGCACCTCGCAATAGGCTCATCAAAGTTGGGAAAATGATGCAATCCCCCTTGACAGATTGTAAAGATTTTATTTCCAAAAAAGACCTTAGCGAGGCAAAAAAAGCCTGTCAAAGTACGATGCAAGCGCTTGATAAAGATATTAAAAAGGTCAATCGCAGCGGCGAACCGTCAAGATATTCAAAACACGATTCAGAGCGACCCTTATTTAAAAGAACCGCACGGATTGTTATGGTTATTCCAAACAATAAATCAATTCTTTTGCAAGGATATTTAGGCGGCATTTTTAATTATTGGTTCGGATTTTACAAAGTTATCCACATAAGGCCTTTGAC
>NZ_JAIXST010000212.1 GCF_027484545.1 Runella sp.
AATACCAAAAAAGAATATAACAAATAATATAAGGCTCGTCAGAGAAGATTTTAACTTTGATAGACAAAAGGCAAAGAGCTGTTTTGCAAGAAGTTAAACTGTTTTATGAAAAAGCCCTGAGCAATTACTAAAGTTGACCGTTTTGACCAAATTTCTCTACTTACTGATTTGTGCAGGATGCGTGGCTTGCCAAACCCAATCCACTTCCCAACAAGCCTGGACTGCTACAGACGACGTTCCTTTGTGTCGTAGTGTTGCCACTCTTGCGGGAATGGACGATTTGCCCGTTCCCTCTTTTCGAGATAACATCGGAAACAGTCACTTAACCATTACTACGCAAAGCAAAGAGGCACAACGATGGTTTGATCAGGGAATCAATTTGTTGCATGGGTTTTGGCACGTAGAAGCTTACCGAGCGTTCCGTCAGGTTATCAAAATCGACAGTACCTGTGCCATGGGCTACTGGGGACTTGCGATGTGTCAGCCAGGGTTTGGAGGGGCTGATAATACGATTTGGACGAATGCCATCAACAAAGCAGATGCTTTGAAAAACAAGAGCCTGTCACTGGAAAAAGCATTCATCGAAGCAGGCGATGTGTTGGTAAAACAGGGGCTTGGGCCCGCACAAACGTCCTTCCGAAATTTATACAAATCGTATCCCGACGAGCCGGAGGCTATCGCGTTTGCTTCGATTATTCTTCGTCAACATCAAAATGAAGCGACTCAGTTGGAGGTAAAGGCCTTATTGGAAAATGCCCTAAAACGCTTTCCTAGTCATACCGGCTTGTTACACTATTATGTTCACGTGATGGAATTGCGTCCTGAGTTTGCCAAAGCTGAAGCAACAGCGGAGAAAATGGTAAAATTGGCAGCCAATTCTCCACACTTAGTACACATGCCTGGACACCTCTATTTTTTGGCGGGTGATTACGATAAAGCTGTGGCCGTATATACCCAAGCCCGGAAGCAGGAAGTTGCTTATCATGCGGCTGAACATATTCCCTTGGCGGCTAACCAAAACTATTTGCACAACCTTCACTTTTTGGCCGTGACCCAAGCCGAGCGCGGCGATTATGAGGCTGATTTGGAAGCGGCAAACCAACTTGCCAATACAACCTTGAGTACTACTGTACCCAACGAAGGGGCAGCTTTGATAATGAAACTTTGATATTATGAGCATGGCTCGTTATGAACTCGCCGGTTGGATAGATAACATAAACCCTGCCCAGCCTTTCAACGATATGGCTTGGAAAGAGGCTCTAAATCTTGAAAAATATATTCTGTACGACGAGCCGCCACGGTTGATGTATCCCATGGGAGAAAGTTTGGGGAGATTGCATCAGTACCGAAATGAAAAAAGCAAGGCGAAACAAGCCTATGCACTGGCACTGCAAAAACGCCCCAAAAGCCCGATGATTTTGAAGTTGATGAATAAATAAAGTTCAACTTATCGGTGAACCGAAACTTGATTGCCTTTTGAGGCAGCAGTCAACATCAAATAATGAGTAGGCTTTTTTATTTAGAAACGTTGGTCGTATCCACTGCAATGGAATCGGATTCAGTTGTTACATCAAAGGCTCTTACAATTTGTTTTTTCTTATTCCAGGGAGCCGTTGTACGACGCGCCATATCAATGGCAATCAGTGCAACAATGGATACAAAAACGATAGTGGCGATAATAAATATTTTGCGGTTGCGATTCATAAAGTGTAGGAGCGAGTAGTGAGGAGCGAGAATCAATGACCGCACAGGCAGCCCCGTTCTCACTCCTCACCACAGCGGTGGGCCGCTACTGATTTTTAAATTGTTTGGGAGAATCGTAACTAATAAATTTACCCGTACGAGCAGATACAGCAGCCCATTCCAGATTCTCGAATTCAATGGTTACTACGCCACCTTTCGACATGGAGCCGATATCGGCGCCGGTGAGGTATTCGGAGAAATAGCTAACGTCGGGATTATGTCCGAAAACCATCAGATACTGACATGATTCGGGCGCCGTATTGACAGCGGCTAAATAGGATTTAGGGCCGTTGTCGTAAAGTCCCCGCGTAGTTTGAATGAGTTCTTTAGCATAGTCCAGTTGTTCAGCCATGAGTTGGGCCGTTTGCAAGGCCCGTGCTGCTGAACTGCTTATTAAAACATCAGGGTGTAAACCTTTGTCAGCCAAAAACTTTCCCATTCGGGCAGCATCCAACATTCCGGGCGTGGTAAGCTCGCGCTCGAAGTCCTTAAAGTAAGGCAACCCTTCTTCGGCTTTGGCGTGGCGAACAATATACAGGTAGCGTTTCATTGATGAAATGTTTTGGCAAAAATAGGCTATCTTTGTCGGCTCGCCAAGTGTCGTACGCATGAAATTTTTGAACTATCTCGTTGCATTACTGCTGTTTATTGTTGTTTCCGTTTTTTACCGCTTCGTCCATCAGAATGCTGTTAATGTTCCATATTTTGATGATTATGCCTATTTAGAATACATCATTAAATTCATTCAGGCGCCCAATGCGTGGGATTTTTTGCGCGAATTGGAATACAAGCACAACGGCCACGGTGTCATTACAGCTAAATTGGTGTTTTGGATGGATTATCTTCTAACGGGGCAAGCCAACTACCGAACTCTAATTTTAGTCGGCAGCAGTTTAGTGGCTTTTTTGTTTCTTTATTTTTGGAAAATACTGTCAGCCAATAAATTACCTTTCTTTTTTGTTCTTCCTATTGGTCTTTTTCTCTTTACCCCGGCTTATCACGAAAATATCTTTTGGGCGGCGGCTCTGTGGCAATACACCGTTTCTTTTGTTATAGGGGTTCTTACTTATTATCTATTGGCAAAGCCTACTCGTTGGTCGCTGGCTGGGGCAATCGTTTCAGGGTTCCTGTTGACCTACACCAACGGAAATGGTTTGTTTGGTATGTATATTGGCGTGTTGATACCCTTACTGCAAAGCCGTTATCGAACCGCCGGTATTTGGCTTTTGGCCTGTATGCTGACTACTGCGATTTTTTATTGGTACTATCCTTTTGGATTTGGGTCATTGGGGCAGGAGAAAAGCCTTAGAAATTCACTGCTTACCATTATCTCTTTCTTTGGAGCAAGCGCTTCCTATCTGCGGGGACGTTTGCCTGAGGTGGTCGTTTTAGGCGGTGCGATTACCCTTACTCTAATAACATTGGCGATTTGGCTGGGAGTTTTATACGTAAAGAGCGTTTTGCTGGGTTTTTTGCAATGCGGACGCTTGCAAAGAATGAATGTTAAGGTGCCTTTTCTGTTATCAACATTTACAAAAAGTCGGGAAAATGTGTCGCTTTTGACCCTACTTGCTTGGTTGTTGGTGACGGGGTTAGGCGTAGCAACCGCTCGGGCGGGTCAAAATTTGGAAACGCCGGGTCGGTACATGATTTACTCCGTAATGGCTGTAGTGGCGCTGTACGTCACTTTTTTGATTCTGCTACCCAAACGCGGGCAGTGGATTTTGGCGGGCGGAATGACCGTTTTTGGAAGTTTGTTTCTGCTGGGAACGTATCTTTTTGCCGCTCCTGATATTATTAATTTTCGTAATTCACTCTTAGCCGATGCTTTTTCCCTTCAACAACATCAACGGGTAAGTGGTAAGCTGGAAACGATGACGAATTTGGTGGTAAAGAAGTACTTTGACGAAGCTGTTGAGAAAGGCATTTACGTTTTTCCCGAAACGCCCGTTAGCCCAAATCAAATTACTGATTTTGATTCTTCTCAAGTCAAGGCAGAGCCTATGACTTTTGAAATAGATACTTTACCGGCTTATGGAGGAATTCTGATTAACAAAATCAAGAATGAAAGTGCATCTATTCAGCAAGGAGATTCCAAAAATGGATTATTTCTTATTCTGAAAAATGATTCAGCAACCTATCTGACAGCAGTACGACAAACGCCCAATCGGGATAGAAAAGCATTTTTGAAAAGCGGCTATTATTTTAGAGAAGGTTTTGAAGCATTGGTGTATCAGGACAATGTCCCTGCGGGAACGTATCATTTGGGATTGTTATACTGCGAAGGAGAAAAACGCCGACTTGTTTATACACCGCAACAACTTAACATTCAAGATTTTCAGAAATAAGAAACTGCTTTTTAGTTTTAAGCCGCTAACTTTGCGGACTTTTTAATAAATCCAATCTTGCCAAGGCAAATTGAGGTAAACTCAATATTTTAATTTCCTCACAATGAGTACTGTAGAACAAGAAATAGCCAAACGGCGCACCTTTGCCATCATCAGTCACCCGGATGCGGGAAAGACGACTTTGACTGAAAAATTACTTCTTTTTGGAGGCGCTATTCAAACGGCGGGGGCTGTGAAGTCCAATAAAATCAAGAAAACGGCCACCTCCGACTTCATGGAAATTGAAAAACAACGGGGGATTTCGGTGGCAACCTCGGTAATGACTTTTGAATACAATAGTCTACTTATCAATATTTTAGATACACCGGGTCACAAAGATTTTGCCGAAGATACTTACCGTACATTGACGGCGGTCGACTCGGTTATTTTGGTGATTGACTGCGTGAAAGGGGTGGAGGAACAAACCGAGCGCCTGATGGAAGTGTGCCGGATGCGTGATACCCCCGTGATTATATTTATCAATAAAATGGATAGAGAAGGTCAAAACCCGTTTGATTTGTTGGATGAACTGGAGCAAAAACTGAACCTGAAAGTACGTCCGCTTACGTGGCCGGTCAACGGAGGAGCGACTTTTAAGGGCGTATACCACTTGTTGGAGAAACAAATGTATTTTTTCAAAGGAAACAAAACGAAAATTGAAGAAGAGGTAGTTTTGTTGGAATTGGATTCGGATGAGTTGGATAAAAAAGTAGGCGAACGCGATGCCGCTCAACTCCGAGAAGATGTGGAACTGATTGAAGGGGTGTATGAAGAATTTAACCGGGAAGATTATTTGTCGGGAAAAATAGCCCCCGTTTTCTTTGGCAGTGCGGTCAACAATTTTGGGGTGCGGGAATTATTGGAAGCCTTTTGCCAAATTTCTCCTTTTCCGATTGCCCGTCAAACTAACGTGCGTTTAGTAGAGCCTTTGGAGAAGAAATTTACAGGTTTTATTTTCAAAATCCACGCCAACATCGACCCGCGCCACCGGGACCGTATTGCGTTTTTACGGGTGTGTTCAGGTGTATTTGAGCGGGGTAAATTTTATCATCATACGCGGTTAGACAAAGATGTACGTTTCTCTAACCCCTATAGTTTTATGGCTTCTGCCAAAGAAGTAATTGATGAAGGTTTTCCAGGCGACGTGGTCGGTTTGTATGACACCGGGACCTTTAAAATCGGCGATACGCTTACGGAAGGAGAAAATTTACAATATGCGGGTATTCCGAGTTTTTCACCCGAAATTTTCAAAGAATTAATCAACCTTGACCCGATGAAATCCAAGCAACTGGAAAAAGGGGTACAGCAGTTGACCGACGAAGGGGTAGCCCAATTGTTTACGGTGCAACCTGGAAATCGGAAAGTAGTGGGAACAGTTGGTGAACTGCAATTTGAAGTGATTCAATACCGCCTTGAACATGAGTACGGAGCCAAATGCCGTTGGGTTCCCATGAACACGACACGTGCTTGTTGGATTACCTGCGAAGACCCTAAAAAATTACAGGAGTTTATCCGATTGAAAGGAACACAGATTGGCTACGATAAAGATGATAATCCGGTTTTTCTGGCAGATTCAGAGTGGATGCTTCGAATGAATCGGACCAACAATCCGGAAATACAGTTTCATACAACGTCGGAATTCAAAGTAATGGCAGACTAAACATAAGGCGGGGTAACACCCCGCTTTTTTTTATTTTGATACATTTAGGGGCTAAAACCAAAATAAAAAAGCTGCCCGAAATTATCGAACAGCTTTCCGACTATATCCACACCATTATTAGTTGTGCAAATATAGATAGAAAACAATTTATTCCAAAAAAAATCCTGTCTTTTTTTGAGAGCCCGGACCCACGAAAATTACTCAGAAAACAAGGTTTTTTTTAAGTCAGCAGGAGCTAAATTGTTTAGATTGGCTAAAACTATATCTGCTTCTTTTAAAACGTCAGGGTGGCCGATACCAACCGTTTTCATCCCTGCTCTTTTGCCCGATTCAATCCCTGCAACAGCATCTTCAAAGACCACACATTCGTCGGGAGAAACCCCCAATTCTTCGGCCCCTTTCAAAAATACTTCGGGGTCGGGCTTGCCTTTGGAAATTTTGGTGCCGTCGATAATCACATCAAAAGCATCCACAATTCCGATGTGTTCCAAAATAGGTCTGGCGTTTTTGCTGACTGAGCCAAGGCCAATTTTGATACCTGCGTCTCGTGTTTCCTTGAGAAATTTTTGGATGCCCGGCAAAATATCGTCGGGAGTCATTTGATTGACCAATTCTACATACCACTGATTTTTGAGCGTAGCGTAGGTTTCTTTCGTGGCATCATCCAATGTTACTCCACCTTCTGCAAGAATTCGGTCGAGTGATTCGGTTCGGCTGACGCCCTTGAGGCTTTCGTTAAATTCTTCCGAAATATCAAATCCCAGTTTTTCATTGGCCAGTCGCCTCCAAGCTTGATAATGAAAATGTGCGGTATCGACAATCACTCCGTCGAGGTCAAAAAGAAATGCCTGCATGGCGCATCATAGGTTTGGTGAAGCGCAAAAATAAGGCAGAAAAGGGGAATTTAAGACGAATAAGAATTATTTCGTAGGAAAACCGCTCTTTTTTAACGTTTCAAAAAGTGATTGAACATCTTTGATGCGTTGATCACCGTTAAGCGAAAAATACCAAAACGTTTCCAGTTCGCCTCGGTGCATCGACTGATTCATGTCGCCGCTTTGGGATTTGTGCGAAGCCTTCACCCAGTCAGCCACAATCATGTAGCTGTGTTTGAGATCTTCTCCAAACCCGTACGAGCGATCAAACTCAAAGACGGGAGCGGTAGCGCTGATTTTGGTTTCGGGATAGCTTTCCAGTTCCGTAAAACGGAAAGTGGAATTTTTATTGGCCGATTGTCCGCCTAAGATAATCGGCTTTTTTGTGCCTTTGTAGCGTTGAACGGCGCGTAATGCGCAGAGGGAGGCTGATTTATGATGAGCGTGTTGCCCTTCGTGCGGTACCAGGCAAAAGATGTAATCGTACTGCCCTTTGGCCAAAATCTCGTCCAATCGGCGTTCAATGTAACTGATATCCCAGCGCTTTCCTTCCAAATAAGGCTTTTCGTTGCGGTTGTAATAATCGTCAATTTGGTCAAAAAAGAAGTAATTGCCAATCCCCAAAATTTCTCCGGCCGCCATCATTTCTTTTTTTCGAATCAAGGGTAAATTTTTGCGACCTACCACCGAATCAAGCATATTCATTCCGTAATACATCGAAGCCACCATGCCGTTGAAACCGCTGGAAGCGTCGGTAATCAAGGCCAAATCGGCGGAGCCCTTCAATTCGTGCGTAATTTTAAAAACCGTAACGGGAAACATCGTTTCATCGTCAGGGTGAGCCGTCACAATGAGGACTTTGGGGCCTTGAGCAAAGCCGCTGAAGGAAGCCAAAAAAAGAAGAAAATAAAAGTGGATTTTCATCGAAAAAATGATTTAGGGAGCTAATAGACGGTTTTTCAACAAAAAAAGCCATCTTGCAATTATAATACTATTCCTACTCTACGTTATTGGTTACTAAAGCACAATAAAAATGAAATTTCCTTTTAAGATAGGTCTTTTTTGCAGTCTTTTTCTTAGTTACAATTGTTTAGTTGCCCAAAATAAGCCCACTATTTCTGAAACACTAAATCAGAACAAAGCTACTCTTCAAACTCGTCTGGCCGAAGACCAAGCCAAAGGTAATTTAAGCACCACTGATGCGGTCCAAACCAATGCCGAACAGCAAATCCGCTATTTTGATAAATACGCCATAGAAGCGCAGGAAGGTCAGACATTGATTTTTGAAGTAGAATCGTCGGTTTATCGAGTTATGTTAGGCCTTCAAAGCCCAGACGGGAAAACGGTATACAGCTTTGACCCTGCTACTCCCTTTGATGAATACAGTTTTCATCGGTTTCCGTTTAAAGTGACTGTCGGCGGTACGTATTACTTATTTGTAACCAGTGCAGATGCTCAAAAAACGGGCTATTATCTGGTTCGCAAAAGCATTTTAACACCTTCCACATCTTCCTACGCCCCCAATACTCCGTTAGCCCAACGGCTCAAACAACTCATAGCCTTACGAAAATTGGATTTTAGTGCTATTATCGGACCCACCCTGCGAGTTTTTGAGAATGGTGCTAAAAAGATAGCGTATCAAACCAACTTTCTTTTGGATAATAAGGCAACGGCTGAAATTATCGTCAATCAGGAAACCAAAGCGCATTTTTATCTCTCGTCGCTTTTTGGAACGTTGCCCGATGAAGCAACCGCTAAACAAAAATTGGAAGAGGTTTGGGCAGCGCTCAAACCCTTGGCACTCAAATACAATTGGCTTGTCCAAAGCGAAGACAACAAATACTCGGCCTCGTCTGCCGAAGACTATATCGAAATCAGGGTGGAAGATCGAAAAGTGCTGTTTGAATATTATTAGAAATCAAGTTTCAACTATAAATAAGGAAATTATAGATGTACACGAAATCTACTTTTGTCTTAAAATTTTGCTTTTTTTTATCTTTTGTTAACCTGAGTATTTGCCAAAACGCGCAAGCACAACTTGCCATTACTTTTCCATTCGAGGGCGCTGTTTTTCAACGAAATACGTCAAATTTAGCTACTTTAAACATAGGGGGAAGTTACACGGGAGCAGTAGACCGTATTGAGGCACGGCTCACCTCAGTAAGCGGCGGAAACAGCTTAGATTGGACCGTCATTCATACCAACCCTACGGGCGGAACCTTCACGGGCAGTCTGTTTGGCGTGACGGGAGGCTGGTATACGCTTGAGGTACGTTCCGTTTTGTTTAACAACGTACTTCAAACGGTGTCGCTTTCGCGGGTTGGCGTAGGAGAGGTATTTATTATATCGGGTCAATCCAACGTGCAGGGCGTCGAAAATCATGGCAATAAAGCTTCGGCGGATGTGCAAGGGCGGGTAAAATACGTGAATTGGGTATTGCCTTGTCCCAATGTGGTTTGTCAAAATGCCGAGCCTCCTTTTCCGCAATTTTCTGCGCTGAATAGTGCAGCTTCGGGAGTGATGCTCTCGCCCAACGGAGTATCCTCCTGGGCGTGGGGAGAATTGGGCGATGCTTTGATTGCGCGTTATAATGTTCCGATTCTATTTTTAAATACGGCGGCCAGTGGTTCAACCGTTGGCAATTGGAGTCGAAGTTCCGACGGGTTGCCTTCCAATCACGTACAAATTGGCGGGCAATACGGTGGTAATATTAACTTTCCTTATTATTACCTGCGAAAAGCACTTAATTTTTATGCGGCAATGTTTGGCGTAAGAGCCGTACTTTGGCACCAAGGCGAATCTGACAGCATCAAAAATCACAATACAGATCCTAATGACAATACCTCTTCTGCCGAATATCGCGATAGTTTGCAATATGTCATTAGCCGCTCGCGCAATCATTCCAATAAGGTACTTTTATCGTGGGCCATCGCGAGAGTATCTTACTTCCAAACAACTAATGCTGAAGTGATAGCGGGGCAAAATCTGACCATCAGTCCCCCTAATAAAATATTCCCCGGCCCTGATACAGACAATCTCCAAATTCCCCGTCCCGACGGCGTTCATCTTCAAAACGTGGCCGGGGGGATTCAGGGAATATCAGAATTGGCAAACCGATGGAATACGTCACTGGACAATACTTTTTTTGCCAATGCTACTCCGTACGCGGCCACAACACCGCCTTCGCTTACTTTAAATTGTGCCTCGGGAACCTATTCCATTACAGCTCCGAGCGGGTATCAGTATTTTTGGGTCAATGGAAATGGAGACGTGTCAGCTACTTTTTCTAATAATCAAACCATTGCGCCGGGACCGGGTACATATCGGGTTTATTTAAAAGATATTTTCGGAAATACCATTGTTACGCCATCGGTTACTGTTCCTAATAGCCTACCATCCCCTCCTTCCTTGTCAGCAAGTTCATCTTCTGTTGTGGCAGGTCAGCCAGTTACTCTGTATGCGCAGGGGTGCATGGGGAGCGTGAGCTGGTCAGTCGGTCAGATTGGGAATAGTGTAGTGCAGAATCCTTCCCAAAATACTTCTTACAGTGCGTCATGCAGCATTGGAGGATGTGCTTCTATTCAAAGTTCTATTCAGATAAGTGCGTGTCCTGTCAATACAACTGTTACTTCTTCTTATGCTTCAGGTGCAACAATCAACATCAAAGCCTCCAATGCAATTACCGGAGTTAACAGTATCAATGCAGGTGCACTAGTTACGTACGATGCCAAAAATTCGGTCACTCTTCAGCCTGGTTTTGTGGCGGAAAAAAACACTACCTTTTTGGCAACAGTCGGTGCAGGATGCAGTAACTCTAACTAAAGTTTACTTTACGGGCTAAAATTTTAACTTTGCGTAACGATTGTTTCCTTCTCCCGCAATGCTGTTTTTATATCCCCTTATTTATACCTTCAGCGGTATTTGCTTTCTGGTATTTGTTGTGTACCAATACCTGGTCCGAAAACTGAGATTCCATCGTCCCAAAAACTTTCCGTACAAAGGACAGGTTCCCAATCCTGCTGCTAAGGGAAAAAAAGCGGTTGTTTGCATCGGCGACAGTATCACACACGGCAACGTAAGCGCCAATTATGTGGATATGCTTGAGCGATGGATGGGAGAAGACTTCTTTTTCTACAATGCAGGTGTCAATTCAGATCTGACTTATACGGTTTTAGACCGATTGGAGGCTATCATTGCTGCGCAGCCTGATTTTGTGACGTTGCTTATCGGCACCAACGACGTAAATGCTACTGTAAGTAAAGCCTCTTTAAAAAAATACTATCAGTTTCATAAAATTACTCCTGGCGCTTTACCTGATTTTGAGAGCTTTCAACAAAATTATGTCGAGATTGTTCGCCAATTGAAAACGCAAACTAAGGCACAAATTGCCGTACTATCATTGCCCGTGATGGGCGAAAACCTGCAAAATGAAGCCAATCTCAAAGCTGACGTGTATAGCGAATTTATCAAAACACTGGCTGCTAATGAACAGGTAACTTACTTGCCCGTGCGTGAACGGATGAAAGACTTTCTGAAAAGTCATCCCAAAAAGCTAAGTTACGAGTACAAAGACACGATAAAACTAATGTATTTGAGCGTGATTAAGCACGAGTTATTGGGGCAGAATTGGGATAAAATAGGTTTGTCGCACGGCATGGATTTGACACAGGATAATCTTCATTTCAATACGCGCGGTGCGGCAATGATTGCGTCGTTGGTGGAGAAGTGGTTGAAACAATAAACAGAGCCAAGGATAGATTTAGTATATGATATATTAGTTGACTGGATAGACAAACGTAGAAGTTTACCACCCCCTACCCCCGCCAGCGGGGGATAAATTGCACGCTACACCTTGGTAGAGCACTTTTGGGTTGTGTTGGTAATAAAAAAAATACAAAAAATGCAAAAGCAAGTCTGTATAATAGGAGCGGGGTCGTCGGGGATAACAGCGGCCAAAACCCTAAAAGATAATGGGATAAGTTTTGATTGTTTTGAGAAAGGCTCAAAAATCGGTGGAAATTGGCGGTACGATAATGACAACGGATTGTCGTCGGCCTATCGGTCGCTGCACATCAATACCAACCGCGACGTGATGGCCTATAGCGACTATTTTCTTACGCGCGATATGCCCATGTTTCCTCACCATAGTCACATTGTCAAGTATTTTGAAGAATACGTGGAGCATTTTGGATTACTCGAAAGCATTACGTTCAATAATGCGGTTTTGGACGTAACCCGTAATGAAAACGGTAGGTATCGGGTCACGACCGAAAAAGGGGAAGTCAAAGACTATCAATCCATTATTGTAGCCAACGGGCACCATTGGAACCCTCGTTATCCTGAACCCGCTTTTCCGGGAGAGTTTACGGGCGAAAGCCTTCATGTGCATGATTACCGTGTACCCGAGCAAATTATGTACAAAAACCTGCTGATTGTAGGAATGGGTAATTCGGCCGTAGACATAGCCTGTGAAGCGGCCAAACTGCATTCGGGTCGTGTTACAATTTCGAGTCGCAGCGGAGCCTATATTGTACCCAACTGGTTTATGAGTATGCCGTTCGATAATCTGGCCAATCCGCTTACTGCCAAATTGCCTTTGGTCGTGCAACGGTTGTTGTTGAAAACCTCTCTTTTTCTGGCACAAGGTCGACAGGAAGCATACGGGGTGCCGTTACCGAAACGTCCGCCTTTGCAGGAACATCCCACTTTGTCGCAGGAGTTGCTGAATCTCAGCGGTCGGGGACTGATTGATTATAAACCCAATATCAAGGAGTTCAAAGGTAAAGAAGTGGTATTTGAAGACGGTACAAGTGAGAAGTATGACATGATTATCTATGCCACAGGTTACAAAGTAACATTCCCTTTTTTGACAGATAAGACCTTCGACGTAGGCGGTACAAACGATTTACGACTGTATAAAAAGGTCATTCACCCCGATTGGCCCAATTTGTTTTTTCTGGGCTTGATGCAGCCTTTGGGAGCTATTATGCCTTTGGCTGAAATGCAGGCAAAATGGATTGCCAAATTGATAAAAGGCAAGTGCAAACTGCCGGATGTAAACGAAATGACGCGGGACATTGAGCGTGATCGGCAAAAAATGATAAAGCGTTACAATGCTTCACCGCGTCATACCTTACAGGTTGATTTTTTTCCTTATAAAGAAAGTATTGAAAAAGAAATGCGGAGGGTGTGACATGGCACTTATCTGGCGATGTAAATTAAGATAGTATTTTTGTTAATTTTGTAGAAAAGAATGTTAAAAATGACCGGTGCACAACTTCCTTCCAATATCCCCCCTCATGCCTACTTACTCATTCAGGAATGGCAGAAGGAGCTTGAGGCCGAGCAAAAACTGCGCCATCACTTCTATGAAATTGTAGATGAGAATTCCAAGATGGAGTTTATCAATGGAACCATCATTTTCAATTCGCCTGTTAAAAAAGCACATAGTGTAGCCACAGGCCGTATTTTTTCGCTGGTGTCGGGCTATGCAGAATACCTTGAACTTGGTTGGGCCGGAATTGAAAAAATATTAGTGTCTCTTACCCGTAATGACTATGAGCCGGATGTATGTTTTTGGCGAAAAGAAATAGCCGATACGTTTGAAGAGGAGCAAATGCACTTTCCCGCGCCGGATTTTGTGGTCGAAGTTTTATCTAAAAAAACGGCCAAAATTGACCGAACTGTCAAGTTTGTAGATTATGAAGCACACGGCGTAAGTGAGTATTGGATTGTAGAGCCCGTCAAGAAAGTAATAGAACAATATGTGCTTATCAACGGCAATTATCATTTACGGTTTAAAGGGTCGGCAGGAATAATTAAAAGTGAGGTAATCGCAGGTTTTGAAATAGAGGTAGAAGATATTTTTGGCAATACTCCCGTTTTAAAACTGCTAAAGTACCTACTGAAATAGCGATAATCTTCACTAAACAACCGCCGATTCGCAGATATAAGTAGGCAGAATTCCTGTGCTTCTGATTCGGATTTCGGCATCTTCGGCAGGAATATTACCCGTTAAAACAAGTACGGTATCAAGCCCGAATTTATTCCCTCCCGAAATATCCGTACGGAGCGTATCCCCAATCATTACAATGTCTTTTTTGCCAATGGCAGGATTTTGTGCCACGACACGTTCATAAGCAAACATGAACATTTGCGCATCCGGTTTGCCAAAACGGATAAACTGCTTACCTACAATGCTTTCCAACATATCTGCTACGCCTCCGATGGCAATGGCTACGTGTGTTTTGGAGGTGGGATAGGTGACGTCGGTATTCGCCACAATCACCGGAATATTTCTTCTTCGCAGCAAATTGACTGTTTTGTTGAGGTCATTGTTCCAGTCAAAACCTTCATCGTCTAACAAAACCAGCGCACTGATATCAGATACGGATTCTAAATTTAATTCGCTGATTGACAATGCTTTTCTTTCGGAAGATTCAATGTAGTGCGCTGAATCTTCGGTTCCCAAATAAGCCACTGTTCCGTGATTGACTTTCAATTCCAGATACTCGCGCGCCAACATTCCCGACGAGATGATGTTATCGGGCGTAATGTCCATCAATCCCATTCGCCAATACGATTCTGCCAGTTGTTGCGGACTGCGCGAGGCATCGTTGGTCAGTATATAAAACTGTTTTTGGTTTTCCCGTAAATAGGTAAACGTGTCTGCTATACCTGCAATCAGTCCGTGTGAGTTTTTCAGGACCCCAAAAGCATCGAAAAAGAATACTTGATAACGTTGGGCTACTTCGGCAAAAGGTTCGATGGCAAGCATTATTGGATAGTTGAAAGATTTATCAATTCAAATTATGCTACGGCATATCCAGAATAAGGACGAGCGTATTCCGGAAGAAAGCCAAGGATAATATCTGATTTTGCAATCCCTCGTTCCACCAGCTCTTCTCCTACGTCGGTAGAGCTGTGGTTTTCTAAAATAACAATTTTTCCGTCAGGTCTTATGTGGAAGTGCATAAACACTTTTATAAAATACTTTTCCCCATCTCCCCAACCACTCAATAACATTTGATAATGGTGGTTTTTTACATCTTTAATGACATAACTATCAGGGTCTTTGAGAATTACGGGGCGCTGACTTTTGATAATATCCAAAATTGCCTTTTCGTATTTTTTTATCTTTTCCATGACACAATAGTTTTTGTTTTACTGTCAAAAACAAGAATGTTTACTTGATACTCTTTCACAACTTCTAAAATGAAAGGGAAGCCTTCAATACGCTCATCAGCATAGAGAGGAATGGCTAAATATAAAGTTCTATCCGGATCAAAACGCCGTAAAATAGAAATATTTACCAAGTATTGCCCTAATACACTATGAAACTCATAAGGAAGAGAAGGCTTGGCGAAAGTTTTAACTTCTATAGCGATTCGTTCTAAGCCTTTTTCAGCAGCTAATAACTTCTCCGCTCCCAAGTCAATATCATAATCTATTTGTTGCTCTTTATGATAAACGGAATAAGGGTCGTGCGTAATTGTCCAGTCCTCTTTTTCTAAAGCCTCTCGTACTGCATCATGAAAAATATCTTTTGCCATTTTATCTATGCAAATATACTTAGATGTAAAATAGAACTGCTTAAAACCATCGTTTGTTTTCTAATCACAGAATCTTTACAAGCCCAGTCTTTCTAAAATAGGCTCTACACTGAAATTCTTGATAGACGGAAAATAAGTAGCGTAGGCTTCGTGTTGTAATTTGGTGGCATAGGTTCGGTGAAAAAAGTAGCGTCCGTACTTAATGACATAGTTCAGAATAAAAAAGCGATACGCTTCGGGCAGGAAACGAATTTCGCGCTCCGTAAGCGGGTAAATTTTGTGGTATTCTTCCAAAAACCACCCAAATCGCTCTTCGGCCAGTGGTTCAATCAAATACGAAAACACCGTGCGGTCGCCCGCATCGGAGCATACCCGACTGAAAAAATAAAAATCCATGACGCGGTAACTGATGCGGAACCAGTCATAATCCCAACGGGAAAACAACTCCAATTTTTCGGTCAACGAAAAATTTCCAATGTTCCAGTCCAAAAATACGGGCATGGTTTCTACCGAATTTGCCACCATTTTTTTACGGTGTTCTAAAAAAAGGTTGCACTGTTCTCGAAGCGCTTCAATGTTCATTCGGTGTTCGTACTGACCCGTGTCGGTGTCCAACAAATCCAGTAGGTCTTGAATATCAGAACGTAAGGTTTTAGACGACTTCGGCATTACCGTACTCACGCTGGCGCAGGCCTTATGAAACTTGGCAATTTGACTGCCCATTTTTCGGATATGGTGCTCTTCCAAACGGCGCGGTAATTTTTCAGCAACGCGGATGGGGTTGTAAAAAACTACCCAAACATCCATTCCCTCGAATTGGTGGCGATAAACGAACACCTGATTGTTTTTCACTAACGACTTGGCCAATACATTCTCAAACGGATACAACAGGTTGTTGGCCAAGGTGTGAATAAGGCGGTGATCCTCCTTAAAATGTTCAAACTTTCCAAAATAGGAGAGTTTAGCAATGACCCGATCACCACCTTCGAAGGTAATTCGAAAAACGTGGTTGGTGGAAACGCGGGCACTTATGTCTTCAATTTGTTCAATGGGCCGGGTGGAATCAAAGTCCGCCCAAGCAAATCTGATGATGGAGGGATAATCTACAAAACGCATAATTTCTAATTAGTTCAAGTAATAATCGTTGTGGCCAACGCCTTCAAATCCAAACCTCCAAACGTACCCGAACTCATCATTAACAGGTTTTTATTCTCCCATTTTTTTGACAGCAAAAACTTTAGCAGTTCTGCCTGATTAGTAAATACGTGTAGATTTTCCCGTTGAAATGCCGCTTTGACGTCGGCGGGTTCAATAGGTTCTAGGCGTTTGTGGGCCAATGTGTGCGGATTATAATATACCACGGCTACATCGGCGGTATCTAATTTGTGGGCATATTGGCTCAGGAAAGTTTTGTTCAAACTGCTGAACGTGTGCAGTTCTACGCAAGCTACCAATTTTCGCTTGGGAAACTGTGATTTAGCCGCTTTTGTAGTGGCCTCCACTTTGGAGGGAGCGTGGGCAAAATCTTTAAAAACGGCTATATTGCTGCTTTTTGCCAACGTTTCCATCCGATTAACCGCTCCCTTGAAGGTTTGGATGGCACGATAAAATTGATCTTGGGTCAACCCCAGTTCTTCACAAACGGCCAACGCACCGCTGATATTTTTCATGTTGTGCTCTCCAAATATCAACAGGGGTACATCGCCGTAGGCTTGAGTGGTCAGGAACGTTTGCCCATTTACAATTTTATGAGGATGCGCTTCGTAAGGTACGGGACGGACATCGGTTCGCTCGTTTTTGCCAATAACGTCGAGCATATCGTCCGTTTCGTCAAAAATCAGAATGCCCGATTTAGAGAGAGAATTTGCTAATTTTTCAAACTGTTTGACGTAGCTTTCCCACGTAGGAAACACGTTAAAATGGTCCCAGGCGATACCGCTGATAAGGGCAACGTGCGGATGATAATGCAAAAATTTAGGAGAAAGATCGGTAGGAGAAGCGGGGTATTCATCACCTTCAATGATAATCACGGGGGCATTCTCCGAAAGTTTAACCATGGTTTCGAAGCCTTCCAACTGAGCCCCTACCAAATAGTCAAACGTGCGGTTGTTGACGCGCATTGCGTGCAATATGATGGAAGTGATAGTGGTTTTTCCGTGACTTCCTGCAATGACAACGCGCTGTTTATTAAGACTTTGTTGGTAAATGTATTCAGGATAAGAATAAATGGGCAGTCCCAGTTCCTGTGCCCTAGCCAATTCGGGATTGTCTTTGCGAGCGTGCATTCCCAGAATAATGGCATCCAGTCCTGCGTGAATTTTTTCGGGAAACCAACCGATTTCGGCAGGAAGTAAGCCTAAATTAGAAAGTCGTGTATGGGCAGGGTCGTAAATTTCGTCGTCCGAACCGGTAATTTGATAACCTTGACGGTGTAAAGCGATGGCTAAATTGTGCATGACGCTTCCACCGATGGCGATAAAGTGAACTTTTTGACTCATTTTGAAGGGCGAATAATTAAGTTTGCAAAAATAACTGTAAACTCGGAACTTCAAACGTAAAACTTCCGCATCGGCGGATTCGAAAAGTGCCCTTACTACTTAGCATAGATACTTCCACGCGTGGCTGCTCGGTGGCTTTACACCAAAATGGCCAATTAGTAGTCAATTATGACCTCTTGGCCGAGAAATCGTCTTCGGGAATGCTCACCACACTCATTGGAAATGCGGTTGAACACGCTGGGTTTGAATTGGCCGAGGTAGATGCTTTTGCCGTAGCCAAAGGCCCGGGCTCTTATACGGGGCTTCGCATTGCCGTTTCTACGGCCAAAGGACTGTGCTTTGCCCTTGAAAAGCCACTCATTGCCGTCAATACCCTCGAAGCGTTGGCGTTGCAGGTGAGCAGTTTTTACTCGGATAATTACCTTTTTTGTCCCTTATTGGACGCCCGGCGAATGGAAGTGTATTGCGCTCTGTTTGACAAAAACCTAAACAGTGTGGAACCCACTCAAGCCAAAATCATGGATGCCGATTCCTTTAAAGAGGTCTTAGCTAAGCAACCTGTGGTGTTTTTTGGAGATGGAGCAGCGAAATGTGAATCCATTTTTGAAACAAATTCCAATGCCGTTTTTCCTGAAATTTCCGTTTATCCATCGGCTAGAACAGTAGGGCAATTAGCCACGGTCTTGTTTGAAAATCAACAGTTTGAGGATGTCGTAACTTTTGAACCCTATTATTTAAAAGATTTCATGACCACTACCCCTAAGAAAAGAGTGCTGTAGTGCAATAAAGTAATATTTCCAAAACGGTATCGTTAGAGAAGTTAAAATCAGTATGTATTCATGAAAAAAAACAGTATCTACTTCTTCTGTATTTTGTTGCTAACTGCTGCCTGTTCCAAAAAGAATGAACCATTGCCCAAAGGGATAGATGCGGTTTTTGTAGGAAGCAGCGACAATAAACTGTACGCATTGAATGCCAAAACAGGCGCGTTTATGTGGGATTTTGTCACCAAAGGAGCCGTACATTCGTCTCCTACGTTGGCAATTGGGATGGTGATTGTGGGGAGTTCGGACGAAAAAGTGTATGCCTTAGACATCAAAACGGGAGCAAAAGTGTGGGAATTTCCGATGGAAATGGGGATTTCTTCTGCTCCGTTTGTAGTAGACGGTACGGTGTACGTAGGCATGGGTACTACCACCAAGTTTACCAGCAAACTGTACGCCTTGGACGTAGTGACAGGGGCTAAAAAATGGGAATTTACGGCCGATGGACTGAGCGTATCTTCACCCACGATTGTCAATGGGAAAGTGTATATAGGAGGCTTTACAAACCTATACGCTCTGGATGCTAAAAAAGGAACCAAGTTGTGGGAATTCGCTACAGGCTCGGGGGTAGATTCGTCGCCCGCCGTGGCGGATGGCTACGTGTATGTGGGCAGCAACGATTATAATGTGTACGCCTTAGAAACGGAAACCGGGACTAAAAAATGGCAATTTTCTACCGGAGGAGAAGTAAGTTCTTCACCGACAGTGGCCGATGGTAGCGTATTTATAGGCAGTTTTGATCGCAAATTGTACGCGTTGGATTCAAAGACAGGAGCAAAAAAATGGGAGTTTAAAACCGACGGCCCCGTTTTCTCCTCGCCTACGGTATCCAACGGAATTGTGTATACGGGTAGTAACGACCTTAAACTATATGCGTTGAATGCAAAAACAGGGGTGAAAAAATGGGAGTCATGGACAACTAACAACATTCGTTCCTCACCAACAGTAACGGATAGTGTGGCCTATATCGGCAGTTTGGACGGTAAATTGTACGCTATAGACCTGCAAACCGGGAATAAGAAATGGAGTTTTCAGACGGGCGGCGGCATTTACTCATCTCCTGCCGTTCTAAACAGCGCGGCTAAAACCTATTACCCGGGTGTAAGCGGCATACAGCAGTAGTACAAAGTAAATCCATAAAAAGTGAACTTTTCCGAACGTCATCGGTGTTCCATCAGAACCCATACAAAAAAGGGGGCCGCCCTGGTTTTGACAGCGAGTTGAAGCAATACGTATAAGCACGTCGGGACGTGAGCGCGAGTCCTGTTAAAAACACGCTTAAAACAATAGCTGGCGAATATAGCTACGCTATGGCTGCCTAATCCGGAGTGATTAAGCTTTAGCCATCGTTCCTCCAACCTCCGCCTTGCTGGTTGGGTCAAGGAGCGTCGAAACGCGAGGCTGGTCGGGTGGATGGTGTTGATACCCGACGAGACACAACACCTAAGGTGGAGGATGAGGTCTGATTTGAACCTTGCCTACGCTCGAAAATCCAATCAAATCTAAGCGTGTAGAAGGCGTACGGTTTCCTTGTTCTGGACGTGGGTTCGACTCCCACCGGCTCCACAACTTAAACATTTAACCTCTTGACTTTCAAATAGTTAAGAGGTTTTGTTTTTTCGTGGGGACAGTTTGGGGGACACTTTTAGAAAAACGTTTGAATTTGGGACACTTTTGCAGAACGTCTTTTTATTTAGTTGTCAAAACAATTAATGATTGTTTAGTTTTGTTAAGTTCTACCTACTGCAAAACTACCTGCTCTCAAAAGTGAGGTTTTGTGAGGTTTTACCGATAGATACCCTCCCCCCTTATTTATGCTGGTAAATATGCAAGGGGTGGACACGGGTAAACCGATTTGAAACCCTAAACTTTTCACTCCCCCCTCCTATACGTTCAATTTAATGGCTCAAAATCTAAGGTTTTCTAAGGTTCTACCCGCC
This sequence comes from Runella sp., assembly GCF_027484545.1. GTDB lineage: Bacteria > Bacteroidota > Bacteroidia > Cytophagales > Spirosomataceae > Runella. The sequence continues at coordinate 20,480 of NZ_JAIXST010000212.1, forward strand.
AAAAAGTGAAGTTTTGTGAAGTTCTTCAACCCAAAATGTAAGGTTTTGTAAGGTTTTCAGGCTCTTTCCACCTGATAGGATACCCCCCTGTTTTCTAATACTGACAAAACACACGTAGAAGGGGACAAGGGTCAAAGCATACAAACCGCCTGAACTTTTATATACCCCCCTCAATCATTCGGTTTACTTTCGGTTATAAGTTCTGCATTTACCTTGCATTTACGTTGATTTCTTAACCTCCTATCTAATTACTTTCAAATCAGATAGGAAATTAAGGTTGTTAGCTGTTCGATCCTGCTGTTTCTCTTTCAACCAAACTTTAAATTTAATTGTACCATTATTTCCCGCTGTTGTGGCGTTGGTTTGAACACCTCCCTAAACTCAAATAATTTGGTTTGGTTTATGCTGTGGAATACCCGCCTTTTAAAGTTGTTGCGTGGGTTGCTGTCGCTGTTTCTGCACTGTTTTTTGTGGCAGAATACCGCACCTTTGCGACGGTGTTCGATGGGTGTTCCACATACCTTGCAATGCCTTTGAAGGGTACTTGGAGGGGTGTTGGCGGGCGTTGGATTGATTGGACGTTTTACCACTTTACTTGAAGTAGTAAAATGTCCTAAGTTTTTATTTTTGGAGTCGGGTAAAACGTCCGAAGTTTTTAACAGTTCTCCTACCTTATCCGCTATCAATTGGCCTACTGTTTCACGAACACCCAAACCGTATTTTTTAATTATTTGCTCGAACCGTTCCCGATAATAGTTGCGCTGTTTGCGGTCGGTCAAGTCACGCCAAAAGTTCGGGTTCATACCTTGTTCATATACCCGTCGTTCAGACCGTGACATTTGCCCCGTGTTCAACTTTTCCCCAATTAGTAAACCTCTATACGTCTCACACAATTTAACGCCCAATAGACGCAATTTTGACACGTCCAACAAATCCGCCAACGTCCGAACCTCCACCTCTGCCAAATGTACCATTGCCATTGTTTTTACTTCAAACCTTAGTACGTTGGTGTTTAAAGTGTATTGCCGTTTTTTGTCATAAAGTTTCACAATATAGTTTTGTTTAATCCATTGCATAAGATAGCCCTTACCGCCAAAGGTTCGCATTTCGGGGAGTTTGAACCGATAGTTCAGGATATTATCCAAGAACCTGGAGGGGGAGGTATCAAGTAAGATATTTACCCCAAACTCTACATTGTGGAGGCTCACGCGGTCGGGGGAGGTTTCCAATAGCGTCATAATGTCCCCAATCGTCTGAACTAATCGCTGATAGGTAAATGAGTCGTAATTGTGCGCTCCGTCGTTGGCGAACTTATGCAAACTCCCCGTTACCTCCACCATTCCCGACGGGTACAATCCAATTTTCAGGTTTTTAAATTCAGCGGCTCTACTACCGTCCTTTTGTTCGCCTGTGTCGGGGTTTATCTTGCCCATAAAATCAAAGTTGGGGTTTTGGCGTAACCGTTCGGCAAAACCTTTATCGTTTATTCGTACCTTTACAAAGTCAATCATTCGCCTGTCGGGGTGTGATTGGTCAAAAATCGAACATGATTGAACAAAAAGGGCGCGGGGTTATCCCATGCCCTTTTTTATTCGTTAGATGCTCATTTGAGTTTTGACCGCGTTGATAAACTCCCCCAAAAATCGCTCACGTTCTGACGGGTATAGGTTATACCCACTAAAGAAATAAACCCGCAACTCTCGAAAGTCAGACGAAAACCAAAACAGTATTAAAGAAAGTTTTTTGTTTCCGCTGCTGAACTCACAATGATTCCCAAAATACCATCTTTCCCGCGTTGGGGAGGGTACTAACCCCGTAAAGAACAAATACTTTTTGTTTTGGATTCTGCCATGAATGATTTGTTCAGCTCCGTTTCGTCTGATTCTCGGATCGTGGGTTTCTTCCACTTTCAACTCGTTGGGGAGTTTGGTAAAGGGGACTAAATCGGGCTGTTTCTCATAGTAGTTCGTTTCTACATTCAGCAAAAATCGAACGGTTTTGTAGTCTGCTATCATGCCCCTATCGTTTCCCCGCGTTGATTTGTTGAACTGCTGCCTCTACGTCGGTCTGATAGTACCGTACCCGCGTTCCAATACGGTTGGCGGTAATTTTGCCGCCCATTGTCCATTCGTGCAACGTAGGCAAGGATACGCCCAAGAAACGCGCGGTTTCCTGTCGGGTCAATAGTTTGGGGGAGTGTGGAGGCCGAACCGCTGCCTCAATAATGGGTCGAACCGTACGTTCAACCGCTGCCTCAATTAGCCCTGTCAATTCATCGGGCGTGAAGGTTGTACTAATTACTGTTGTCATCGTTTTATTTTTTGATTAGGATGCAAAACAGCAAAGAGAAGTAAGGTTAATTTTTCCGACGGATAAAAGATGTATAATTTACGGATAAAAAACAGGCAAATTCAATCAAATTTCTGCACTAAAATCTATACCCCGTATATCAATAGCCTCTTTAGGAGGCAATTTTTCTGCCATGCCTCCCGTCTTTCTGTATTTCTGTATTTCGCGTTGTATGGTTTTTATGTCGGGTAGGTCTGTAAACGATTCAATTAAAAACTTAGCCAACAATTCGGGCGTATAGTTAAGGGGTATTTCTCCTTTCGTAGTTTGTTTTTCACTTAGTTTAGCAAACAAATGATACAGCGCACTATTTGAGGCATTCCATTGCAGTTTTGTTCGTTCTACTGTATTCTTTGGGGTTTCTTCTACTACCTCCACCGTTGGCGGTTGTTCTATTGTTTCGCCCTTCAATTCTGCCAACTCTTTACGTTTTTCAGCTATCCATTTATCGGCATTTTTTTTAACTCTAAGATATGCAATTTTGGGCGGATGTTCATCCGTATAAAAATACATTTTTTCAAAAAAGGAAGTTACTTTATCTAACCATTCATCAAGGTCACCACGATAACTGTTATAGTGAAAGTCTAAAAAGAGTTCTACTTGGTCAGTCTCATAATATTCAAATAATCTATTAAAAAACGCCTGTAATACTTTTAATTCAGTCATTTCCGCAAAAGTATGTTTCCAATATCCCTGTTCTGCAAATTTTCCATCTGCTGTTAGATTCTCCTCTGTCTTAAAAAAGTACCGCAAATGAAATGGTTTAATTTCTTCAACAAAGGGGTCTGTGTCTAAATTGGGGGTTTCTTCATCATAAACCTCATAGGGGTTTTTCCTATATGTATAATACACCTCGTTTTTTATAGGTAAAAAACCTTTAGGTGCATTGAATACAAATAAACGTAATGGAGGTGTTACCCAAATAATCTGTTTTTTCATTTCAAAAAATCGAACAAGTAAAACCCCCTACGCGGTCTGTTGGTAGGGGGAGGTATGAGTTTAATTAGTTGGCAATACGGAACGGTTCATCCTTTGAGGGGGTGTTTTTCTTCCATAGTTCCCGTAGGTTGTTGGCATTTTCGCGGGGTGTCACTTTGATATACTTCATAAACGACGATTCGGTACGGTGTCCAGTTATCTTCATAATGGAAGTAGAAGGAAAACCCGCCAAATATTGATTTGTGGCAAACGAACGTCGCGCAGTGTGCGTTGTTATCATTTCCCATTTTGGATGGTTTACGGTCTGCCTTATGCCCCCTTTAGTGATGGATTCGGATACCGTTTCCTCAAACCCCGCCATTTTCCCCAACTCTTTGAGATAGTCGTTCATCTTTTGATTGCTGATAGGTTGGGGGAGGCTGTTAGGGGTTTTACCTTCGTATCGTTTCAATATTGCCTCTACCTGCCAATGTATCGGAATTACGACAACCTCCCCCGTCTTTTGGGTTTCCATCTCGATAAACTCCCCGTCAATGTTTTCTTTTTTGATACGGGTAAAATCTGAAAACCGTAACCCCGTCCAACAACCCACTAAAAATAAGTCTCTGATTTTTTCGAGTCGCGGGTTCATATTCAAATCAAGTTCAAAAAGGGTGTTTAATTCGCGCTGATTCAAATAGATTGCGTCGGAGGACTCTGATACTACCTTAAACTTTTTTGTGCTGAAATTGGGCATTAAACCGCGTTCCCGTGCCTCTAAGAAAAACGTTTTGAGCGTTCGAATGTGTTTCCCGATTGTATTGGTTGCAAAGTTCTGTTTTACAAGAAACTGTTGAAACTGTGTATAGAAATAGTAGTCAATCTGGGCGAAACTAAATTCTCTGTTTTTGTAGTTCTTATCCTTAAACTCTTTCAATACCCGCAACGATTGGCGGTAAACCCTCAATGTCGTTTTTGTGACGGGTTTCGCGGTTTTGTCGTTCAGTTTGGTTTCGTACTCTTTTAGAAAACCTTCAATGAATCCAAACAAATCCAATGGTTTGACTTCTTCCTTTTTCGGGGTTTTGTTGAGGCTCTGATTCAATAAGTCGCGGTAAGTCTCCAACGTTGGCGGCTGTTGGTCGTTATCGTTCATATATTGACGTAGTATATTTTCCGCTACTGTCTCAATGTTGGAAAGACGGGTATTAAATTCGGGATAGGTCGGGTTCTTCTTAGTTTGTTTGGCTCGTTGGGTTTTAGAGTCCCAAAATAACGGGTCAATGGTTTCTCCTGTTGGATACTTGGTAAGACGTACACCATTGTAACTAACAAACAACAAAATAGGGGTAGGGCTGTCGGCCTCCTTATCACGGAGGTAAAAGTTTATCTTTGCCATATCTGAAACGGTTAAAAATCGAACAGAACAAAGATAGTAAACTTTATTTTTTGGGGGACACTTTGGGGGACACTTTTTGTTAATTTAATCTTATTTCTCTTTATCCCTCTTTACTATTGACTTTTATAAATAATTGATTATCAGTGTATTTTAGTAGCATTGGGTAAGGTACAATTTTATAGGTTCGAGTACCACCGGCTCCACAAAACCCGCTAAATCTTATGATTTAGCGGGTTTTTCTAATTGTTTTAGATAAATTATCAATATTTTATGCCATTTTCGATTAAAATTGATTCTTCATGGAAGCCACGTACTACTTAGACGAAAGCGAACTTGATTATAAGTTTTTCAAATCCCTCAAATCAACCTTCAAGGGGAAGAGGCTTACGCTCAACTTAAAAGCTGAATCGCCGGATAAAATGACGGTATCGGCATTTGAGCAGAAGATTCAGCAGCGTCAAAATAGCCCTGTATCGTATCTTTTTGAGGGAGATAGTTTTGACGATATAACAAGCCAACTTCTTAAAGGAGAGTCTGTTGATATAGAAAAGTATAAGAAGGTTAAGCCATGAGGAGTGTCGAATTCAAACAGGATTCATTTGAAGAACTGGCTCAGTGGGTAACCCAAGACCGTAAAACATATCAACGTATTGTGAGACTTATCAGTGAGGTAAGGCGTGCTCCCTTTGAGGGTATCGGAAAACCAGAACCTTTACGCGGCAATTTAAGCGGTTGTTGGTCTCGTAGGATTGATGATGGCAATCGCATGGTGTACGAAGTAACCGCTGATATAATTGTGATTCTGTCTCTGATGGGGCATTACGATGATTAGCTATTAACACTTCTCGAAGTTCTCCGCCGTTGTTGGTCTTATGACCGACAATCTTTGCTTCAAAAGGGTTGTTGGTGAAAATACCGACAATAGCGTAACTTTTTAAATTCCTGATTTGCCCAATCGTTAAATTTGCCTTACATTGGCTTATCTTAACGATTTTAATATGCTTCTTAAATCCCTCACACCCACTGAATCACTCGAAAAAGTTTATCGCTTACAATCTGGCAACCGCGAACAGATTGACCGATTCAAAGCCAACTTCACAACCCTGCTGAATCGCATCAACGAACAGGAAAGCGAAGAGAACGTAAAAGGGCATTTAATGGACTTTCTCAAAGAGGTCTATTACAAAGACGCGTATTTGATAGCCACCAAGGGAAAAACCGATTTTGTGATTCATACCGGCAAAGAAGCCAACGCCCCCGCCGGGGTACTCTTTGAGGTCAAACGTCCGACCAATAAAGGAGAAATGATTACGCGCGAAAACCTGAACACCAAAGCCATGCAGGAGTTAATCCTGTATTATTTTCGCGAACGTACCAAAGACAAAAACAGCGATTTACGCTATTGTGTCATTACCAACGTGTATGAATGGTTCATTTTTGACGCGGCTCTGTTCGAGCGGGTATTTTACAAAAACGCCCATTTAATTAAAGAATATAGGGCTTGGGCGTCGGGGCAAAAAGTGAGTACCAACAATGAACTGTTTTACAACGAAATTGCCAAACCGTTTTTGGCCGAGCTGAAGGAGGAAATACCGTTCACCTACTTTGACATTCGCAATTTTAAAAAAATCGTTGCCGATAGCAATACAGCCAATGATAAGGCGCTCTTACCCCTTTACAAAATCGTGTCGCCTACGCATCTGCTGAAGCTGCCAACGACGACGGACAGTAATAAACTCAACCCTAAATTTTATTCCGAACTGCTGCACCTGATTGGCTTGGAGGAGGTAAAAGACGGCGGAAAAAAAGTGATTCGACGCAAAGAAGCCGATAAACGGGACGAGGGGTCATTGCTCGAAAATACCATTATCCAACTTGATACAGCGGGCAAACTCTACCACCTCCCCGACCGGGCGCAATACGGAGCCACTACGGATGAACAACTGTTCAGCGTTGCCTTAGAACTTTGTATTACGTGGGTCAATCGAATCTTGTTTCTTAAACTGTTGGAATCGCAGTTGGTCAGTTACCACAACCAAGACAAAACGTATTCTTTCCTGAACCGCGAAACGATTGCCGATTTTGACGAACTCTTTAAACTGTTTTTTCAGGTCTTAGCCAAACGCCCCTCCGAACGCCGTTCTTCTATCCAAACCAAGTTTGGCCGTATTCCTTACCTGAACAGCTCTTTGTTTGAAATTAGCGAATTGGAAGACGCCACCATCAATATCAATAGCCTCGACGATAGCCAAACCTTACCGCTGTTGAGTAAAAGCGTACTGAACGACAACCCCGCCTATAAAAACGCCAAACAAGTGCCAACGCTCTCTTACCTGTTTGCGTTTTTGGATGCTTATGATTTTGCCTCGGAAAGCCGTGAGACGATTCAGGAAAAAAACAGGTCGTTGATTAATGCCTCCGTATTGGGGCTGATTTTTGAGAAAATCAACGGCTACAAAGACGGTTCTTTTTATACGCCCGGATTCATCACCGAATACATGTGCCGCGAAACCATTCGTAAGGCGGTGGTTCAGAAGTTCAACGATGCCAAAGGCTGGAACTGTGCCGATTTTGCCGCGTTGGAAGACAAAGACCTTGATAGAAATGAAGCCAACGCCCTGATCAATGAACTTGCCCTCTGTGATCCTGCCGTGGGGTCTGGCCACTTTCTGGTATCGGGACTCAACGAACTCATCGCTATCAAGTCGGAACTGGGTATTTTGCAGGATGAAACAGGAAAACGGCTGAAAGGCTATACCGTTAGCGTTCTGAATGATGAGTTGATTGTTCTGGATGATGACGAAACGCCGTTTCAATATTTTCTGCAAGCCACTGGAAAACCAACGCCCGAACGCCAACGCATCCAAAAGACTTTGTTCCACGAAAAACAAACGCTGATTGAAAACTGTCTTTTCGGAGTGGACATTAACCCCAACTCCGTAAAAATTTGCCGTTTGCGCCTGTGGATTGAGTTATTGAAAAATGCCTATTATACCGAAGAATCGGGTTTTACGGAACTGGAAACCCTCCCCAACATTGACATCAATATCAAGCAGGGAAACAGCCTTTTGAGCAAATTTAGCCTTACAGAAGACCTGACTGACGTTTTTCAAAAGCAGAAATTTAGTTTTAAAACTTACAAGGATGCTGTTACTGCGTACAAAAATGTGCGCGATAAAGACGCAAAAAGTGAATTATTAAGGTTTATAGGAGAAATAAAAGAGCAGTTTCGCGATAAAATTATTAATACTGACCATCGTCGAAAAAAACTCTCTGTACTACGTGGACAACGTGATGTTTTGGATATTGATACTGACCTATTTGGTACTAAAATTCGCGGTACTAAAATGGTCAAAGACACTAAATTGATTGAGGATGAAAAGATAAAGTTAGATAAACAAATTGAACAAGCCGAATTAGAATGGGCAAATATTGAAAGTAATGCCCTCTATCGGGGTTCGTTTGAGTGGCGGTTTGAGTTTCCCGAAGTACTGAACGAAAAAGGCGATTTTGTGGGTTTTGACGCGGTTATCGGTAATCCACCTTACATCCGACAGGAGGATTTAGGAGAATCAAAAACATTACTGAAAAAAGATTTCCCCAAAACCTACACGGGTACGGCTGACCTTTACGTGATGTTCGTGGAGCATGGTTTACGCATTTTACGCCCCAATGGTCAATTCGTGTTCATCATTCCAAACAAATGGATGAGAGCGGGCTACGGTGAAAACCTCCGTAAATGGCTGAAAACGTTGGCGATTGAACAAATTGCCGACTTTGGTGATTTGCCCGTTTTTGACGAGGCTACCACCTACCCAAGCATTTTGAGTATTCGTAACGCGCCTGCTTCCAATCATTTTCAAGCGGCTCAGATAGATACGTTAAAATATGATGTTGGGTTATCTGATTATGTCCAAGCGAACCGTTTCGAGGTAAATTTTGAAAGTTTAAAAGACGATAGTTGGCAACTCACTAACGGAGCAGTACAGCAACTAATGACCAAATTACGGACAACGGGAACCCCACTTAATGATTATGTAAAGGGTCAAATATATTACGGCATAAAGACAGGGCTCAATGAAGCCTTCGTAATTGATGCCGCTACCAAAGATAAATTGATTACGGAAGACGCGCGAAGTGCTGAAGTTATCAAGCCGTTTTTGGGAGGTAGAGATGTAAAACGTTACCACCCTCCCACGGTTGATAAATTTTTGATATTATTCCGTTCCGGCAGCACAAAAGCAATGTTTGGTAAGGTGGATGAAGAACCGGCATGGAAACGGCTCCAAAACAATTACCCAGCTATTTGCCAACATCTTGAACCTTTTAAAGACAAAGCAAAAATACGAACAGATAAGGGTGAATATTGGTGGGAATTAAGGGCTTGTGCTTACTATGACGAGTTTGAGAAGCCTAAAATTGTCTACCCTAATATTTGTCGACAACCTGAATTTATCATTGATAAAGCCTCTTTTTACACAAATCAAAAGTGTTTTATAATTGCCATGGATGATAAATTTCTATTGGCAGTACTCAATAGTAAAGTTACCTACTTCCTTTTTCAACAGCTATTGCCTACGCTTAGAGGCGGGTTTTATGAACCAAGCAGTATTTATTTTAAAACTTTCCCTATCCCTCACGCATCACCTGAAAAAAAAGAGTCAATTATCGAATTAGTCAACCAAATAATCACGAACAAATCCAACAATGGCGCGGCCCCCGCCGACACCACCGCCTTAGAATCAGAAATAGACCGTTTGGTGTATGCGCTGTATGGCTTAACGGAGGAGGAAATCGCGATAGTAGAGGGGTAAAAACGCAGTCAGGGTCTAAAAGCCTTGGTAACAACACCCTATCGATTTTGAGAAAGTTGCACTTTAGTGAAACATTTTATAAATTTACAACGTGGAAGGAAATCAGAAAAAACGAACAATTCTTTTCTACAAAGACTACTTTCAGGAATTCTTTGTAAAACAGCGTGACAAGGTGAAAGACAAAATTGTTTGGACACTTCAACTTATTGAAGAGCTTCCGAAAATTCCAGAAACCTATTTGAAGCATTTAGAAAATACAGATGGGCTATACGAGTTAAGGATTCAACAAGGCAGTGATATTTTTCGCATTTTCTGTTTTTTTGACCAAGGACAATTAGTTGTATTAGCCAACGGTTTTCAAAAGAAAACACAAAAGACCCCTAAAAGTGAAATTGAGAAAGCATTAAAAATCAAACAAGAATATGAAAGCGAAAAATAGTGTCTTGACCCTTGATCAATTCAAGGATAAAAACTACGGAATACCTGGAACCGCAAAACGAGATGCCCTTGAAGCTGGCTATGAAAACTTTAAAATAGGTGCTTTGATTCACGAAGCAAGGCTGGTGAAAGGTCTAACGCAAGAAGAACTTGCTGAAAAAGTAGGCATGACAAAATCTTATATTTCTAAGATTGAAAACAACATTAAGGAAGTCAGACTTTCAACGCTTCAAAAAATTGTAGAACTTGGTTTAGGTGGACATTTACAACTAAACATAAAATTGTAAAGATAAAAATCCTAACCGCCAAAGCTGCCGATAGTAACGCCGATACATCAGCCTTAGAAGCCGAAATAGACCGCTTGGAGTATGCCCTGTATGGCTTAACGGAGGAGGAAATCGCGATAGTGGAGGGGAAATAAGTCAGCTTTTAGGCTGCGTTTTGATTTTTCCATTGTATTTCAACGCCTAACGGTTGCATAAGTACGGCCAATTCGCCCGCATCGGCGGTTCGACAAGTATTGACTCCTGCGGTATTCGTATTGTTCAATGACAAAGGCATCGGGTTCCGGACGGTCCGCCGCGCGGTCGTTACGGTGTATTTGTAGCGTGCCGTTGATTTGCTCAATCAATTCAATTATCGAACCGCCGTTGCGGGCGCATAATACGACTGCTACGGTTGGTTGTCGTTCCATTACCTATGCCGCGTTTTCAAATGTCAAATGAATTTTGAGTTTTGGGCGGTTCGCCGCTGCGAGCGTCCAATAGTTGGCCTAACTTTTGGAGGTTTTCGTTTCTTATGTCCACGTATTGCCTTACGTGGGCATCATTGATGCCGTTGGCGCGGTATTGCTCAATTATTTCGGTGTCCATTTCAATCAACTGAAATAGTTTGGCTACGGCGGCGGCGCGTTGTTCATTGTTTAAAATCAATTCATTAATTTCTTCCATGGGTCTAAAAATTGAGTTGAATAATTCCTTTTGGGCGTTTTGTAACATATTCGGTCGTAAAATCAAACAACCAACGTTTACACTCTATTTGGTAAATGTTGTGCAAAGGATGATTGGATGGATACACCTTTACAAAACAGCCATCAGTTCCTAACTTGCGTGAGTATCTGCGTAATCGAAATTTCTCTATTTCTTGCTCATGCTGTTGGTAACTTTCAAAGTCAATAAAAGTTAAAAAGTCAATGTCGTTAGGGTTAAATTTTCGGCTTATAAAACTTCCATCTATCCATTGTACAAAATCGGCCCCAATCACTTGTTTTAAGGAGTCCATATAGGATAAATAGTTGTTAAACCATCTTTGACGTTTACTCATTTCAGAAAACTCTTTTACAAACACCTGTTCAAACGTTTCAAAGTCTGTCAGTATCACTTCATAGGGCGTAAGGTATCCGTGTTGACGGTCCGCCGCAGCGGTCAAATGTCATACTGTATTTAATTCAAATTTACGGTATTTACTTTTAATTGGCAATACTCTTCCAAAGTCTGCTTTCACAGTTATCCCTCCGCCAACTCAAGCACTTCATCCCCCAAATTCACATTCGGTTTAAAGATTCGGGTGAGGCGTTGAAAGGCGTCCTGCTTGGCCTTGAGATCGTTTCCGTTAAAGATTTTAAAGGTATCCCAGTCCACAAAAGCGGTATTGGTAGGCTCGTATAATAGACGAAATTGGCGGGCATCCAATTTCGGCACGTAAATGACCGTTAGAGTAATGCTCGGTTGGTTTCGCGGGTAAAATGTCCAGGTTACTTTCATGGTTTTAGCGAATGGAGTGCGTGAATAGATACAAACCTACTCCAAAGTTAACGGGTAGGTTGGGATGAATGCTAATTGTGGTAGATTCCCCTGCGTTTTTCAGTAGAATATGCGCCAAAGGGTACTTATATGCCCAAAAATAACTACCAATGAATCAATATCGTAACGCTTTACTTTTTTCTTTTTCAATCTTTATGGGTTCCTCTGCTGCCAATGCTCAGGAGGATGCTGCCAAATTGGTGGCGCCCGGTGCGATTCTTCAACAGGTTTCCAAACAATTTAAGTTTACGGAAGGCCCTGCGGTGGACAAAAAAGGAAATATCTATTTTACCGACCAACCTAACGATAAAATCTGGAAATACGATACGGAAGGAAATTTGTCGCTCTATATGGAAAAAACAGGGCGTTCCAACGGGTTGTACATTGATAAAAAAGGCAATATCATTTCCTGTGCCGACGAAAAAAATGAGATGTGGTCAATTTCTCCCAAAGGCAAAACAACCGTTTTGGTGGATGGTTTTCAGGGGCGTACCTTCAACGGACCCAATGATTTATGGATTCATCCCAAAGGCGGTATTTATTTTACGGATCCTTTTTATCCGCGCGATTATTGGGAGCGAAAAAAGCCGGATATGGAAAAACAAAACGTCTATTTTTTGCCCAAAGGGAAAAAAGAGCCGGTCTTGGTGGACGATAATTTGAAGCAGCCCAATGGCATCGTAGGCACACCTGATGGTAAATATCTCTACGTAGCTGATATTCGCGACAACAAAACCTACAAATACGGAATTAATGCCGATGGCACTTTGTCAAATCGCCAACTTTTTGTGGCTCAGGGTTCAGACGGAATCACACTGGACAATTTGGGCAATCTCTACATTACCGGTCGCGGCGTGACCGTCTACGACCCAACGGGTAAGAAAATTACCAATATTCTGGTTCCGTCAGGTTGGGTAGGTAACGTATGTTTTGGAGGAAAAGACCGTAACCTATTGTTTATCACGGCCTCTGAGTCTATTTATACACTGCAAATGCAGGTGAAAGGAGTAGAGTAGTAAAACTTATGATTTTAATACAAAAAAGAAGGCTGTCTCCAATGAAGGAGACAGCCTCTTACAGAGTCATTTATATGAATAAAATTAGATAACTTTTACGTTAACTGCATTTAAACCTTTCTTACCGTTTTCTACGTCGAAAGACACATTGTCATTCTCACGAATGTCTTCATTAAGACCTGTTACGTGTACAAAAATGTCTGCGCCACCATTAGATGGAGTAATAAAACCAAATCCTTTGGTGTCATTAAAAAATTTTACTGTTCCTTCTTGCATTCTATTATTCTTTATTAAGTATTGAGAATCAAAGGTATGGTAAAATAATGGCAATACCTAATTTACATTTTTTTATTTTCGGAAGGGAATTCAAAACCCTCAGAAATAAGGACAAAAAAACTATATTTGTCTATATTTTAAAAAAAATTAAAAACCACCCATTTATATGAAACCTACCTTTTACTTACTTCTTTTAGTAGGATTATTATGTACCAATATCAGCTACGCCCAAACTACCCATGCATTTACGGAAGGACTCGTGGTAGGGCCTTGTCATCAATACGGGCGCGAGGCTATTTACAAGGACCAATTGACCTATCAATTAATTCATAAAACCTTTGCGGTACCTGCCGAAGGAAAAACATTTTTGACGGATGCGCAAGGAAAAGAACTGAAATGGCAGCGGGTAGTGGCCGATACTGCCAAACGATTTCGACATGCAGCATTGAGCAATGGCTACCTATATTTGACCTACACCGCTCCCAAAGAGATTATGGCGTTATTGCAGGTAGCAGGCCACGCAGGATTGTATTTCAATGGCGTACCGCGCGGAGGCGATGCCAACCAATATGGCTACATGTATAGCCCCGTTAAGCTCAAAAAAGGGGTGAACGAAATTTTGGTACGGGTGGGCATGGGCGGACGCTTTCAAGGTGTTATGGCTAATTTGATTTTTCCTGCTAAAAATATCCTGATAAGTACACCGGATATAACACTGCCGCATATCGTTCTTACTGAAAATGCCGAGCCTGTTTGGGGAGGAATTGTATTGTTCAATTTGACCGAAAAGCCATTGACTGATTTACGGCTCCGTGCGGTGATACAGGGCAAAGAAATCATTACCGATGTACCCGCCGTCACCGCCCTGAATTCTCGAAAAGTAGGTTTTAAAATGGATTTGAGTGCCGTTCAGCAAAAAGGCGAAGTGGCTTGTGAACTTACGTTACTGCAAAATGGCAAAGCGATTGATCAAAAGACAATTCCATTGCAGGCCGTTTCGTCCAATGAGCACTACAGCAATACGTTTATCAGCGCCATAGATGGCAGTGTTCAGTATTTCGGCGTGGCTCCCCAAAAAGGCGGGCAAAAGGATACGGCAGCCCTGTTTTTATCCGTACACGGTGCCGGGGTGGAGGCGATTGGGCAGGCAAGGGCTTATAAATCAAAAGATTGGGGTACCTTGGTAGCTCCTACTAACCGCCGCCCCAGAGGTTTCAATTGGGAAGATTGGGGCCGAATAGACGCACTTGAAGTGTTGGAAGTTGCTAAAAAGAAGTTCAATCCGAATCCCCAAAAGATTTACCTTACGGGGCACTCCATGGGAGGGCACGGCAGCTGGTATTTAGGCGCTACTTATCCCGGTAAATGGGCAGGAGTGGCACCCTGCGCGGGTTATCCAACCTTGATGGGGTATGGGTCCGCCGACGGTAAAATTCCCGAAAATAGTACCGACAAAGTAGAACAAATGTTACTTCGAGCCAGCAATCCGAGTAACGTAATGGCGTTGGCTTCCAATTACAAAGCCAGCGGTATTTATATTTTGCACGGTGATGCCGACCGTACGGTTTCGGTCGAATACGCCCGCACCATGCGTAACACATTGGGGGCTTTTCACAATGATTTCTCGTACTACGAATATCCCAACGGTTCGCATTGGTACGGTGACCACAGTGTGGATTGGCCTGCGCTGTTTGACTTCTTTCAATGGCATCGCAGCAAGAAAGTGGAGGAAATAGACGTGATTGATTTCACCACGGCCAATCCCGGGATTTCTTCTAATTATCATTGGGCAGGGATAGAACAGCAGGAAATTCCGCTTAATTATAGCCGTGTTCAGGCCAAACGTACACTAAACGACAAAAGCATTACGGTAACTACCGATAACGTACGGACGTTTATGGTACTGCCGGGGGCCTTTCCAAAAGGGCAATCTTTTAAATTAAAAATAGACGAAGTGGAAGTGTGTTCGGATTGTAAATTGGGCGACCAACCTTTGTATTTTACCAAAAACGGGAAGTGGGCAACTGCTGAAAAACCTACCATAGCTCAACGCGGTTCGCATCGAAACGGCACATTTAAAGCCGCCTTCAACCATCGGATGGTATTTGTGTACGGAACTGCGGGAACCAAAGAAGAAAATGAATGGGCCTATAACAAAGCTCGTTACGATGCGGAAACTTGGTATTATCGCGGCAACGGTGCGGTGGATATGATTCCTGACCGTGAATTTACACCCGCCGGGTACGCCGACCGAGGAGTAATTCTATTTGGAAATGCCACCACAAACAGCGCTTGGACTACTTTGCTTTCCAACAGCCCGATTCAAATTCAGCGAGGCAGTATCAAAGTAGGAGAGGAGCAACTGACAGGTGATAACTTGGGCGCTTATTTTACCTATCCTCGTCCTGACAGCCCTTTTGCTTCGGTGGCCGTAGTTTCCGGTTCCGGTTTAGCAGGAATGTTGGCGACGGAGTCTAACCAATACTTTACCGGAGGTAGCGGTTTTCCTGATTACTTCATTTTTGGAACGGATATGCTCAAAGAAGGAACCAAAGGCGTTAAACTCGCAGGCTTTTTTGATAACAATTGGCAGGTGACGAAGAGTGATGCGGTGAAAGCGCAATAGAGCTTCTTTCAGCCCTTCTCTTTATTGGAGAAGGGTTAATGATAAATTCGCCTCAAACCATTTTACGCTTTCTTTCAACTCTTCAATCGTATCATGCATTTCTTCGCCTGCCTTTAGATATTCATTAGGATATTCATCTTTCAAATATTCCATTGTTAAGAAATAAATAGGTTTTAGATGGTCTTTTAACTCTGGAGTTTCTTGAAAGAGTTTGTAAATAGTATGATACTGTTTCATAGAAATTAGTATCAAATAAAACTCTTGGAGTTGCCAAAAAAGAAGGTTTTTTAGTTCTTTAACAAAAAAATATGAATAATATTTTAAAGCAAGTTCAATATTGCCCAAAAGAACCAAATGAATAGCTAGCGGGAAAAAGGCATTAATTCCATTAGCTTGATTTGATAAATCAAGAGCTACCTTACGTAAATATGCCTTGGAATAATTAGAAATTTTAGATTGGAAATTCTGAACTTCTGAAACAATTTCTTTATATATTCTTCTTGTAGATTCAAATAATACTTCGCTATGCCTTTCTTTAAGTAATTCTAAATACTTTTCTCCGTATCCATTATTTTTTAAAAAATCAATTGCATTAAGAATTAACTTAAGTTTTTCAGGTAAAACTTCCTCATTCTCCACCATCGAATAAGCCAACGTCCTATCAAAAACCGTATTTAATTCGTACGTTCCCTTCTCTAAGTTATTCTCAAATCGTTCAAAAAGTTGTTTGAGGTCGGTAGTGTCGCACCAGCCTTCCAGAAACTTTACAAACCAAATCACTCGCTGTTTGTCTTGGCGGGTAGAGTAGCGCATTAAGTACCAAATATTGAAAAATCGTTCCTGTAAACGATAGAGATGGGTGCGGCCTGTGGTGCGGGGTTCTATTTCAATGATTTGGTTATCCACTAATTGTTTGAGTTGGGCTGATATTTGATTGGTTTTTAAACCTTGTCTTTCCGAGCGGGCCAATTCGGCAATCTCACTCACGGTCACGGCATCCCACGCCCGTGCCACAGCATCTACGATGAGTTGCTGCTGTGGTTTGAGGTCGTCCATGCGGTGTTTGTAGAGGGGCGTTACCCGGTCCAAAATCACCTCCAAGTCTTTAAAACTATCCTGTTTTTCGTTGTCCATAAAGACATCAAAGAGCATCACCATCGTACGTATCACGCCGCCCGATAGTTTACGCATCACCTCAATGCGCGGACGTTCGGTTTTGAGCATTTCTTGAAATGTCTCGCTTTTGCCTTCGTTTTCGGCCAATTTCTCAAAAAGCGGAATCGTCTCATCGGTGGTCATGCCTTTGAGCCGAATCTGATAAAAGAAGTCAAAAAATGGCTCTTTGTAATCAAACGTATGTTCGAGCAAGGTAGCTGAGGCACCCACCAATCGTAGGTGGGGCGAATTCATCAGAATATTGCGGAGGCGGTGCGTGGCGGTTTTGCCAATTTTCTCCAAAAATTGCCCAAAATTGTCGTGAAAAACAATGATTTTCTGTTGGTTCTGCTTCAAATAATCCACTAAAATTTCAAAGGCTTTTTGGTCATAGTCGGCTTCGAACTCCTGCTTTCGCATTTCATTCAAAAGCGTTTCGTAAGCAGGGTGGTCTTCGGCAAGGATTTTGGCAATGTGTTCAAAAAACGCCGCCAAATCGGGCATCGAATACTGTTCTTCGTTAAAAAGTACAGGAATGAGCCATTTATTGAGTTTTTCATCGTCCAGTACCGCATATTTGAGACGCAGTAAAAGCGTCGTTTTACCCATGCCTCTTTGCCCTAAAATCATGTAGTGCTGCGGTGGGTGCTGCATGGTATCCTCCTGAATATCCGTAAATAGTTGTTCAAAAACAGCCGTTCTCACTACAAACTCTGCTTTGAGTTGCAGTGGTTCTTTTTGAGGAGGATTAAATAGGTATTTTAGTTTTTTATCAGACATTTTTTGACCACCACTTTTTGAGGATTGGAGAATAAAACCGCCATTGTTTCTCGTTTGTTTCGGCAATGTACCCGTCATATTCGAGGGTAAGCAGGATATTTTTGAACGATTCTTCGAGGCGATGCTTCACGGCCAAATCGTACAATTCCAACTCAGCTACGGATTGATATTCAGCGAGCTTTTTGAGTAGTTCGTGTACCAGTGCCAACTCGTTTCGATTAAAAACCTGACTTAAACGTCCACGGTAGTGTTCGAGGTAAATGCTTCCGTTGAGAACCAACTCATTGAAAGCTTGGTCAATAAAAGCCCTGTTTACTTCGCGAGCATCAATACGATGTAAATCACGGATTTCTTTGATGGCCAGTTGAATATGAAACGGAATCAGCCATTCAATTTTCTCTTTCAATAAGTACGTTAAAACCTCGTTCGAAGCCTCAATTTGATAGTTTTCGAGTAACGTTTTGGCTAACTCTAACGCATCTTTTAACGATAACGGACGTAGTTTATAGGTCTGAATATCATTGACATCCGCAGTTGCGTTGAGCTTTTTGACTACAGAAAGTAAGCCAATGGAACCCGTATAAATGAACTTGATTTTTTGATTGTACTTGTCATTTTGGCGGATGGCGCGATTTTGCTTCAGGAAATTTCGAGCAGCCTGTTCGCCTTGCTCGTCACGGATGTGTTCAATAGTAACCGGGAATTCATCAATCATCAACAGAATTTTGCGATTGTCTAAATCCGCTTTTTCGAGAAAGTCCTTGAATTTTTCGTAGTAATCCAGCTTTTCATCGGCTTTTTCATTGAAGTCTATTTTGACTCCACCCACTTCGACGTTGTCAATGCTGCTTAGAAAACTTTTGATTTTCTTACCTGCCTTTTCGATAGTTTTTAGAAAACGATTCTTGTTTTCGATGTCAAAGATGGCTTTGAGGAGTACTTTAAAAAAGGTTTGACTATCACTAACATCTTCTGTATCTACATAAACACAGTAGTATTCGTCGGCAGGATTGTCTTTGATGTAATGGATAATGGATGTTTTGCCCACTCGCCTAGGAGCTGAAAGCAACAAGTTTTGTCCTTCTTCAAGGGCTTCGTAAATTTCATCCACAATGTCGTCCCGAAGAAAGAAATTATCACCTGTTGCAGTTTTACCAATGCTTAATTTCATAAGTAGAATCTTTTTGTAAAAGTAAGTTGCATTACTTTTATTGCAAAAATTTATTGCATTTTTTTTATTGCAAAGTCTTGTTGCAAATAAAAAAAGGAGCTTTTAAGGCTCCTTACAAATGACAATGCTACTTTTTAATGCGCGTGCGATTCTGCCGTTTTTTGGCAGCAACTTGGTAACTTATCATGAGCCGTTTGGCTGCATTGCAGATTGTCGGCGTCATAACCCGTATCGGTAATTACTTTCCGAATTTGAGTTTCGTCGGTTTTTTTAGGATTGTATTTTACTGTTACTACCTTATCCTCCAGGTTTAATACGGCTTCGGTGATGCCTTTGCTGAGCGTCAGGTTTTTCTCGATGCGTTCTTTGCACATCTCACAAACGGCCGAAGTTTTGATTTTGACCTCTTTGTCTTTGCTTGGTTTATTGGCAGTTGAACTAAATACCACTCCCAAAATCAAGGCGAATACGAATGTTAACTGTTTCATTGGTTTATAGCCCCCAACCCCGAAGGGGAGTTTTTTTGTTGTCCATGCCTTGGGGTTATAAGGGATGGTTTGTGAAAATTGATTTTTACTTTAGTCTTTTACTTTTATTCTTATGCCGGCATAAATTACCCGCCCTACTACCGGGCCCCACGTTTGACCTGCGTCAAAATATTTACTGAACGGGTCTTCTGCGTGAATGATTGGATTCATTTGTTTAAAATTCGCTAAATTTTCTCCTCCTAAATATACCTCAAACTTTTTGAATGCTCTGGATACTTGTCCGTTTATGTTTATAAACGATTGAGAATACAAAATAGGCATAGGTTTGCGATCAACAGTTGCCTGTAAGGATTTCATGGGGTCATTTATTCTCGCTTTTCCGTTCCATTGGAAGGTTAAATCGGCTTTCCACTTATCATAAGGCAAGGTGTATCCAATGTTAAAAAGGATACGTTCTCTCGGAATCATCATTCGTTGCATCAAACGTACATCGTTGGCGGGCTGTCCCATGGTTTGCCACACATCAAACAAACGGTATGCCAATTTCACTTCAGTACGTTTTGATAACAACGTATTCAGTTCAACCTGAAAGCTATTTGAGTAGGATTTTCCCTTCAGATTGTAAAAATATAAATGCGACGCCAACGGAGTGGCGTGGTCAGTATCGGCAATAAGTTGGTTTTGAAAGTTGGTGCGGTAGTAATCCACCACCACATCCCAGTGTTTATCAAACCAGTGAAAAGTTTGGGTTAGACTGATGCCGTAGTTCCAGGAAACTTCGGGATTGATTCTTCCTCCCCAAAAACGAACGGCTCGCCCGCTAACCAAATAGCCGTAGTTCTCAGCGAAAGCATTGGGAGTCCGCTGCCCTCGTCCCGCTGATATGCGTAGAGCCGTGTGTTCCAAAAGTTGCCAACGTGCGTGCAGGCGCGGCGTGACAAAGGCACCGAACAAATTATTATAATCAGCACGTAAGCCGGCTACGAGGGTAAACTTCTCCAAATGATTGAAGGTATATTCAAAAAACGCTCCCGGAACTGATTCGGTTCGAGTCATCAAACTATCCTTGTACGTTTCACGGTAATCATCCAACAGATAACTCAACCCCGTTTTAAACTGATGATTAGTATTGCTGATAATGGACTGGTAAATTAAATTTCCGTACAGCGTCCGTTGGCGACCGTCGTAATTGGCAAATCCAAAATAGGAATCTGTATTATGCTGTGAGGCATTCAGAATCAATCCTAATCCTTTATAAGGTTGGTCTTGGTATAATTTTGCCGTTTTTGAAAACAACTCGATTCGGTTGGTTTGGTTACCAAACCCATAAAATTTGGCGGTTCCTCGGTGCTCAGAAGGGTAAAACCCGATTTGACCGCCAATCCGATTTTCGGCCAATGCTTTTACCCCAAATTGCACCATAATTTTGTCGCTTTTGTATTGCCAACGATTTATTCCGTTGAACTGTGTATAAAGCGGTAAGTCCATAAATCCATCACCGTTGTGGTCAATGCGGTTTTGCAAAGTACTGACGTGGGTTAGAAAACCCGTTGACCATTTTTCGGATAACTTACGATTGATATTTAAATTGAGTTCTCCACGGCCTAAATGGTTGACATACGCATTGAAATACATTTTTTCGCGTGCATCGGGTTTCACTAATTCCACATTGATGGCACCCGTCAGGCTTTCGTAGCCATTGACTACCGAACCTGCACCTTTGGCTACGTCAATGGACTGAATCCATGTTCCGGGAATGTAATTCATCCCAAAAGTCGAAGCTAACCCGCGAATGGTGGGGACGTTCTCGACGTTGGTTTGGACGTATTGGCCACCTAATCCTAAAAATTGAATTTGCTTTGCACCCGTCACGGCATCACTGTAACTTACTGAAACGGAAGCATTGGTTTCAAAACTTTCGGATAAATTGCAGCAAGCCGCTTTAGCCAATGCTTTGGTGGTAATGATTTCGGTTTGAATGGGATTCAGTCGATCGATTTGAGTGGATGTAGCTCGAACTATGACCTCGCCCAACTGTCCCTGAGGCTTCATCACGATTTCGAAATTGCTTTCGGAAGTTACCTTTATGGAGTCGGTTTTGAATCCAATATAGCTCAAAACCAATACATTAGATTTAGCCGAACGGGCAATGTTAAATTTTCCTACGGAATCTGTGATTGTAGCCAACGAGGTACCGCTCCAAAATACATTTACCCCCACTAAGGCCGATTTTTTCCCTGCTTCATTACGCTCATAAACGGTTCCTGTTACGCGTTGTGCGTTTAAGGTAGTGAGTAAAAAGCAATGAGTAATAAGTATAAAAAGGACAGCTATTTTTGTTTTCATTTCAACATTTTCTAAAATTAAAAATTTCTAATAATTAAGTGAGAAACCTGCGCCAAAGCCCATATCGCTGTCGTAATGGGTTGAAAACCCTACGTTTTTGTTAATAATGAAGCGAAGTCCGGCCATGTATTCTTTGTCGGTATTCCACATTAAGTTCATTCGCAGGCGACTACTAATCGGAATGTCTTTTCGCTCTATCTGAAAGCGTAGATTGCCGTCAGTAAACACTTCGGCTTGAGCAATGATAAGCATGGGCAACGTGTAATTCACCCCAAAACTAAGCACTGCTCGATTATCTTTGGTGTTGCTTTGCCCGAAAAGATTTGTTTCTTTTTGATCAAAACCGAGCTTTCGGAAACGCCAATCAAAGCCCACAAACGGCATTAACCATTGCATTTTACCGATGTACCTTCCGATATGGGTCTCGGTTTCGTAACCGTGTTTATCATGGTAGCCCAAGCGCCACTCTGTACCTATACTCCAACTTGTATTTGAGTACATTGCTTCGCCATCATTGCCGTTTGTCTCAAAACCATTCTCTGCCATCAAATGAAATGTTCGGTCATCGGCAAATAATTTGCGCTTGGCCAGCTTAGGATGGGGAATTTCAGGGTTCTTTGGACTGTTTTCGTAACTAAAAATTCGCCCCATTCCTGCCATCATATGGTATAAAATATGACAATGAAAAAACCAATCACCGCTCTCGGTAGCAGCAAATTCTAAGGTGTCAGTTTCCATTGGCATGATATCAATGACATTTTTTAAAGGAGCATAATCACCTTGTCCGTTGAGTACCCTAAAATCGTGGCCGTGTAAGTGCATAGGGTGACGCATCATTGAACCATTGTAAAGTATCATCCGCACGGTTTCCCCTTTTTTTATTAGAATGCGTTCGCTTTCCGAAACCACTTTATTATTTAAACTCCACACGTAACGATTCATGTTTCCTGACAATTCAAAACGCAGTTGTTTAACCGGAGCATTCTTTGATAAATTGGTTTTTGTGGGCGATTTCAACATAGCATAGTTCAACGTAACAGTTGTTTGTGATTGCCCCATTGCATGCTTATCAGTTGCCGTGTCGGAGGAAGGAGAACCTGTAATTTCGGGATACATGACCATGTTCATGTCCATTTGATTTAAGCTCATACTCATTCCCATATCGTCCAAATCACCATTCATCTTCATCATCCCATTCATCATTTTCATGCCCTCAAAATAGGTGAGTTTTGGTAACGGGTTGGCTTTTAATTTATTACCGGTCCCCAAAAACAAGGAGGCGGATTTTGTTCGATCCTCAGACGTAGCTAAAAACTCATAGGAAGTGTTTTTGTCAGGAATGGTAACAATGACATCGTAGGTTTCTGAAACAGCGATAATTAATCTATCTACCTCAACGGGTTCTACATCATTACCGTCGTTGGCCACAACCGTTATTTTACCACCTGCATACGTAAGCCAGAAATAAGTGGATGCTCCACCGTTTGAAATTCTTAATCGGATTTTATCACCGGCTTTAAATTGTGTAAGTTGACTTTCATTCCTGCCATTGATGAGAAATTTGCTGTAATAAACATCGCTCACGTCCATGGCATTCATTCGCATCCACTCATTGACAATTTTAGTCTTAAAATAGCCTTTCTTCAGGGCTTCGGTGTAGCTTTGTGTACTGCCTTTTTGAATCGCAAACCAATCAGTAGCATTGTGTAACATACGGTGCACGTTTTCGGGCTTCATATCTGTCCACTCACTCAATATAATGGGCAGTGTGGGGAGATCGGATTCGTCTTTTCTGTTCAGAATCATGGAGCCATACATACCGATTTGCTCCTGTAAACTCGAATGACTATGGTACCAATGGGTGCCGTGCTGACTTATAAGAAACTTATACAAATGCGTTGTATGTGGTTTGATTGGCATCTGTGTCAGGTTAGGCACACCATCATATTGATTGGGTAAAAACAAACCGTGCCAATGCAAAGACGTTTCTTCGTTCAGTTCGTTATGAACGTAAATCTCTGCCGTGTCGTCTTCGGTAAAAGTCAGGGTGGGCATAGGTATTTGCCCATTTACGGCAATGGCTCTTTTGGGTTTGTTACCAAATAGTACGGTAGTGTCTCGAATATATAAATCGTAATGAACTACTTTGGGTTTACTTGTACCACCTTTTTGAGGTACGGGCATGGAATACTGCTTCTGTTGGGCAAAAACAGGAATCAAAATAACTAAAAAAATAAAAATGTTTGCTAAAAATCTCATTATCAATAGTTTACATGCTTTCAAATGTAAACGCTACACTTAGATATACCCAGCTCATTTTGATTTCACCTTTGTTTGATTTAATTGGAAGGACTTCGTACGTTAGTGTCTCCACTAATTCTTTATTTGTTGCGGGCTTTACAGTCAGTCGAATTATGTCATCTTCCTGCTTATAATCGTCAGCTAAGTGCATGTCCCATGTTTTGCTTAATATCAATGTCCATTCTTTTTCATTTGGAATCGTAAAAAAGCCGTACCTCCCTTTCGAGATATGTTTGCCTTGAATCATCACATCTTTTGAAAATTCAATCCAAGTGGCTTTGTGCGCCCCCGTTGCCCACACCTGATTGTAGGCAACCAAACCATTCCAAATAGTACGACCCCTGACGCTCGGCGAGCCGTAATCAATATGAACGTGATTGTCACCCACCATCGCCATTGCTGACAAACGTGGGCTTTTAGGCTTAGCAGCAGTTTTAGTAGTGTCCGCTTTTAGATGCTCGTGTTGGGCAAACAAACCGTTTGTTAAAAAAAGAGAAATACTGAAAATGATTAAAAGTTTCATAATAAATTTGAGTTGTAAGTTCAAAATTTCAAAACAATTCCGTTGGGTTTTGCCCCTACTTTAATGTCTTTGATTTTTGTATGTTTCATTGCATCAATGACAGATACTGAAGCGGCATCCTGATTGGTTACATAAGCAGTTGAACCTTTAAATGCAATAGCGTGGGCTCCGGCGGCAGTTATCAACGTGCCACCATGCGCAAATTTTCCGTTAGAGTCTTGCTTCCACCAATGTACTTTTCCTACTATTGGGTCGGTTATCCAAAGTTCTTTCAATTCAGCATTGTAGGCCGCATATCCCGGCATAAAACCCAACTCAACGGTTTCTACTACTTTCAACGTCTTTACGTCAATGATTGAAACAGTTTGTCCATCTTCGTTGTCCACGTACATCCGATTATCGGCACCCATCCACGCACCTACGGGATTTTTGCCCACCGAAATCGTAGCCGTAACAGCTTTAGTAGTGGGATGAATGGCAGAAACGGTGTTTTCTTCGCCGTTGGCAACAAAAGCAATGGAGCCATCTGCCGAAAATGTTATCTCAGCAGGTTCTTTACCTACCTTAATGGTATTTTTAAGGGCGTATGTGGTGGCATCATAGACTAAAATTTTACCATCATGATCCATTTGTGAAGTCCAAATCTCTTTACCATCGGGGGTATAAATGGCGTTGTGGTTCATCTTCGGGAGTTCAATCAGCTTGATATTTTGTCCTTTCACCGCATCCACAATCAGCACTTTTGCTGTGCTTTTATGAGTAGGATCGGCGCCGTGTCCGCCGCTCAGGTTGATACCGGGGTCGGCAATAGCGATTTGGTTTTGAGCAGGATTTAAGTAAATGTGGTGCGGATAGGCCAAAAATATCCCTGAACCATGTGCCATGCCCGTCATTCCATCTGTAAGCTGCACCAAATCCGTTACCTCATTGGTATTGAGATTGATGATGGACAGGGTACTGCTTTCCCCATTTACTACATAAGCTGCCGGGTAATCAATATTCAGTTTGGGCGTTGCCGAACCCATATCCATGCAGGCGGAGACGATAAAACTACTTATCCACACTACGAGAATTTTGATAAATCTTTTCATAGGAATATTAGTTTAAAGTTTCGGTTACTTTTCCGCAAGTCAGCATCATTTTACCGTAGTATGGGTTTTTGATGGCCGAATTATCACTCAACCAGTACGCTTTTTTCATAGGGCAATACTGCTGATACACCGGCTTGTCGTTAATTTTCAGTGCCTTCAAAACTGCAAAAAGATTGTTAGATAAATCGTTGAAACGGGCGCGTTGTTGCTCGGTGTCTTGAGTTTTGGCAATGAACTCGGCATCCAATTTAATCTTGGGGGCCAATGGCATATACAAATCGTGTTGCTCTTTGGTCATATTGGCGACATCAATTTTGGTAAATTCCTGCAAAAAATCGTTGGCTTTTTGTTGCGCTGTTTTGCCGTCGGTAGCTACCAAAGCGTCTTTTATACCATAATAATGAACCAACAAGGAATTGATTTGAACTTTAATGTCGGTAATTATCCCTGCCTTAGCAGCATTGTTACTTAAGGCTACATTTGCACGAGAATGACTGATAATAAATGCTGAATGAAAAATAAGCATGGCAAAAATGAATGTCTTTTTCATGTTTTTTTGTTTAATTTAAAATTAACCCTACAATTTCTATGATGTCCATCTTTGGCTTCATAGGTATTATTTTATTGTACCATACAAAGGTATGTGGAGACGGCCTGTAGAACTTTACACATTTATCGCAATGTTTTACATCATTTTGGATTCTCAAACCTGGTCTAAGGAAAGGCGATTTTTCGCCGCTGCCTGTTTGAATTGACTGGGTGTCAGACCTGTTACTTTTTTAAATTGATTAGACAAATGCCCTACACTGCTGTACTGTAGCTCATCGGCAATTTGGCTCAGACTTTGCTCGTCGTACATCAATAACTCTTTGACCCGCTCAATTTTTTGACGAATGATGTATTGCTCAATGGTACTGCCTTCGTGAGTAGAAAACAACGTGCTTAACCCGCTATAATCACGGCTCAATTTTTCAGATAAATAATCGGAAAAATTGCTTTTGAAATGCTCATGTTGCGGGTTGTGAATCAATTCAATGACCACATTTTTGATTTTCTCTACGATGCGACTTTGTTTGTCGTCCAGCAATTCAAAACCGTGTCGGTTCAGTAATTCAGCAAGAGTTTCTAATTGAGAAGAACTTAAATTTTCGGCGGTTTGAATCTCTCCCAGTTCGGTACTCATCACGTGGGCACCTACTTGTCTAAATGAGTCCTCAACCACCATCTTGCAGCGGTCGCAGACCATGTTTTTGATATGGAATAGTATAGACATTGTTCAATCAGTTAGATTAGACATAAACACCAATTGCCCGTAAGCCGACTGCCTACGAGAAGAAACAAATGGATTACTCTAAATCAAAAAAGATTGAACAAAAGAAAGCAGACTTCGCCCGTGAAACAGCGAAGAAAAGGAAGATAAATGGGCAGAAGAGTCCGTACCGGAGGAAAAAAGCGAAATAATTGCTTTGAATACGGCTATGAATGCTCCAATGACTGCATCACTGGCTACTTTAAGGATTTTGGCCACCCATTGTGCCAACGAAGACGAAACATCTACGTTTTCGTAGCTTTGGTCATCGTCACAACACGCTTGTTTTTGGAGTGAAGTCTTATATGAAATAGGAGACTTTGAATGCTCTTGCTGACAACCCTTAGCACCTTCTTTTTGTAAAGCTGCCAAGTGCAATGACTTGCCCCGCATCATGCAGTGATGCTCAATCACACCAAACCCCGTACTCGCCGTCAGTATGAGCAGAGCCAAGAGAATAGTGAAGTAATTGCGGAGTGTCGTTTTCATTCGTTTACTTTTGCCGAGGAGAAAAAGTAGGTAAAGATAAAAAGATATTCAATTTGTCAACACCAACGGGGTAGATTTTGTTTCACAAAATAAAAAGGTGACCAATAACATATCAGTCACCTTTTCAAAAAAAGCGGTGCTTCCATACCGCTTTTCCAAATCTTATTTTACTTTTTCGACTACTGCCTTGAAAGCCTCAGGATGATTCATCGCGAGGTCAGCAAGAACTTTACGGTTCAGTTCTACCCCTGCGGCGTGAACTTTACCCATCAATGCAGAATAAGATAATCCCTCTTGACGAGCAGCAGCGTTGATACGCTGAATCCACAACGCGCGGAAATTTCTTTTCTTTTGTTTACGACCTGTATAAGCATAGGCAAGCCCTTTTTCAACGGCGTTTTTAGCTACGGTCCAAACGTTTTTACGACGGCCATAGTAACCTTTGGCCAGTTTTAAGATTTTTTTGCGGCGAGCTCTCGACGCGACGTGATTTACCGAACGTGGCATAATTTTGTTAGTTTTTTGACGGTTGGTGGCTTACTTTAGAAACACTTTATGGACCAACAATCGGGTGAAACAATAAACCGGTAGTGAGTAGTGAGTAGTGAGTAGTGAGTGTTTTTTATTCTCGCTCCTCAATTCTGACTTCTCTCTCCATTAGATTTTGAGCATCAATTTGATGCGATCCATATTCGTGTCATCAACTACGGTAAAGCCAACGAGGTTGCGTTTACGCTTAGTTGATTTTTTGGTCAGAATATGGCTGTGAAAAGCGTGTTTACGCTTAATCTTGCCAGTGCCAGTCATTTTAAAACGCTTCTTGGCACCTGAATTGGTTTTAACTTTTGGCATGATACTGAACTTTTTTAAAGTAATTGAAAAAGTAAAAATTTGGGATGCAAAGTTAATGGTTTCCAGTCAGAAAACCAATCAAGTAATTGATTTTCTGATTCCACCCAAAAATAGCAGAGTTACCTATATTCCTAAAGCGATGGTAGATTCGTCTTTTTTGAAGATATACGACTTCTTTTGACCCTGATAATTGAGGTTGACCAAATTGATCTGGTCTTCAAAAAGGTCGTGCATGATGGAGTTTTGAACAGAAAAACCTGTAATTGCTTCCTGCATAGGGATCTCAATGTAAATCCAAGTAGCGTCTGCTTCCTGTTCCTTACCTACGTATGAGTAGTTTTTCTTCTGCTTTTGAGAGGTAAGAAGGGCAAAATGTTTACGGATGTATTTCTCTACCAAGGGGTCGTTTTTGTCATTATTAACAACTACGATTTTTTGACCGTTATTATCTTTCGAAAGCGCTTTTTCAAAATCATCCGTAAAAACGCGAATGCTTATTTCAAAAGATTTCTCCTTTGCATTGAAATCCATGCGCGTAATGCTGGTATGGAAATCGTGGAGACGAAAAGAGACCAGGAGCGAAGTAAGGCAAAGTACCCACATAGACCCCTTCAGGGTGACAAAGTGGGTACTTTGCCTGTAAACTAATGCTTTAAGCATATTGATAGAGGGTTTGCTAACGGAATAATTTGAAAATATCATTGCCAAAAGCAAATACCATGAGTCCTAACAAGATGACCATACCTACCTTTTGGGCTCCTTCTAAAAACTTGTCGGAAGGCTTATGACCGGTTACCATTTCATAAATCAACAATACAGAGTGACCGCCGTCAAGAGCAGGAATAGGAAGAATATTCATAAACGCCAATACCATTGACAAAAGACCTGTGAGGAACCAAAAACGTCCCCAATCCCAAATGCCGCCAAACATTTGTGCAATGCCGATGGGGCCGCTTAACGCTTTAGATGCCGACACTTCACCACGGAATATTTTGCCAAATCCCCGAATGTTATCAGTAACAACGCTGAACGCTTTTCCTGCACCTACTGCAATGGATTCACCGAATGAATAATCAATGTGCGTAATCTTTAAATCTTTTTCAGGATAAAAACCAATGGTACCTTCGGGTGAAACTTTTATCGGTAAAGGAATCATCTGCCCCGCACGCTCTACAGTAAGCGTAACCGTTTGATTTTTAGATTTATCTAACGCATCCTGAATTTCGTGGTAATAATTGATGGGTGTTTCATTGAGTTTAACAATTTTATCACCTGTTTTCAACCCGGCTTTATCGGCAGGCATGGCAGGTACTAATTCCCCTACTTTGAAGGGGAAAATAGGGTCAATAAACTCCCGCGCATTTTTCTTATCGCTAACTTTCTCAATGAAGTCATTGGGAACATAGACATCTATCCGTTCGCCGCCGCGTTCAACGGTATAATAGCTGTTTGATTCTAAAAATACTTTGCGTACTTCGGCAAAGTCATCGAATGACTTTCCGTTAATGGCCACTATTTTGTCGCCTGTGCGAAGTCCAATTTCCTGACCTAATTTATGGGCTACAATTCCGTATTTAACGTCTTTTGCGGCAATATAATCGTGGCCTTCATAATAAGTGAGGGTAATAAAAATGATAACTCCAGTAATTACATTGACAATAATCCCTCCAAGCATCACAATCAGACGTTGCCAGGCGGGTTTGGCGCGAAATTCCCACGGTTCCGGTTCAGCAGTCAGGTTTTTGGTATCTAAAGATTCATCAACCATCCCCGAAATTTTCACAAATCCACCCAATGGAATGGCGCCGATACCATATTCAGTTTCCCCGCGTTGAATAGACCATATTTTGGGCGGAAATCCGATGAAGTATTTTTCCACTCGCATTCCAAACATCTTGGCTGTGATGAGGTGCCCCCACTCGTGTAATCCTACTAATATTGACAGTCCTAAAATCAACTGTCCCACCATAATTAAAATTTCCATTCTGTGTTCGTTTGTGCTGCTGCACGGTTAATTGTTGTTTTTCTTAATCCACTTGTTGATATTCCAACCTATTCCAAGAATGAGGACTCCGAATACCAAACCAATGATAGCACCTTCTATAAATGTATCCCACTTCGGGACTCGAATCAAAATAGTGTTCATTATGAAATATCTTCAAAAACGTTTCTCAAATCAATCTCTAATCCTTCTAACACTTCGCCGCCGTTGATAATTCCAAACGGTAGTTTTTCAGGATTGGTATTTTGAGGGGTAAAAATTATGTAGTTTGGCCCTGTCCTACGTCGAAATGACAAATTGCTCTGCCACTTTCCGCGTTTCTGCATCGGTTTCGATGTAGTCATTGAGCGTTGGCTGCTGTATAAACGTCACGCGTTGCATACAAGTTTCGATAAGGTCCGACATTTCCAGAAACCCAATTTCGTCGCGCAGGAAAGCTGCTACGGCTATTTCATTCGCGGCGTTGACGATGCATGCCATGTTGCCACCCTGTTCCATTGCGTCAAATGCGAATTGCAAATTACGAAAAGTTTTCAGATCAGGTTGTTCGAAAGTAAGTGCAGGGTATTGGGTGAAGTCAAAACGCGGAAAATTGGCCTTAATTCGGTGCGGATAGGTCAACGCAAATTGAATCGGTAAGCGCATATCTGGAAGACCCATTTGTGCTTTGATACTTCCGTCTTCAAATTGTACCATCGAATGGATAATACTTTGCGGATGGACAATTACCTCAATTTGAGAGGCTTCCAAACCAAACAGCCATTTGGCTTCAATGATTTCAAACCCTTTATTCATCAATGAAGCAGAATCAATTGTAATCTTCGCCCCCATACTCCAATTGGGATGCTTGAGCGCCTGTGCTTTAGTGACGTGTAAGAGTTCGTCGCGTGTTTTTCCACGAAAAGGTCCTCCCGACGCTGTCAAAAGAATTTTTTCGATGGGGTTGTGAAATTCGCCTACAATGCACTGAAATATGGCAGAATGTTCGGAGTCAACGGGATAAATATTAACGCCTTTTTCGCGGGCCAGAGCCGTTACCAATTCTCCGGCTACTACCAGCGTTTCTTTGTTGGCAAGGGCAATTTGCTTCCCTGCTTCAATGGCTTTTATGGTAGGAATTAATCCGGAATAGCCTACCATCGAAGTCAAAACAGTGTCAATGGAGTCCATCTGAACTACGTCAGCAATGGCCTTGTTGCCGGCATAGACTTGAATACCAAGCGGGTCGAGTGCATCGAAAACTTTGTCATAGAGGTCTTCATTGGCAATCACAACCACATTGGGTCGAAACTGAGCGGCTTGCTCAATGAGCAGGTCAGCGTTGTTTTGAGCCGTGAGAATCTCAATCGTAAATGAGTCGGGATTAGCGGCTACTACGTCGAGGGCTTGGGTTCCTATTGAACCCGTTGAGCCGAGAATGGCTAAATGTTTTTGAGGAAACTTCATGCAATGAGCAAATAATCGAGAGCAAAATTACACATTCTTCTCGCTTTTAGGTGCTTACGGGTCTGTTAATCGTTATCTGTTATTGGTTATCGGTGGTGTTGGTTTGATTATCAGTTAATTAACGATTTTACCTGCCATATTTAATGCCTAATGGACAAAGTCGCAGTTTAGTTTTTGCGTATCAACCAAATCAAACGGAGTGAAAAGAACAAAGCAATGAATAGTAAAAGAGTCGATTTTCTGCGCTTTTGAATTTTTTAAACAAAAATACTATGAAAACTTTATCCGCTTTTTTTACCGCTATTGTTCTTTTTTTGGGAATTATAGCAGCCGTTGCTCCTAAGCCCACGCTTTATATTATCGGGGATTCTACCGTCAAAAATGGCTCTGGAAAAGGGCAGGATAACATGTGGGGTTGGGGAAGTTTTCTCCACGAACATTTTGATACGACGCGTATCCATATTGAAAATCATGCTATTGGCGGTCGCAGCAGTCGTACGTTTATTACGGAAGGACGTTGGGATAAAATTGTGGCGAATCTGAAATCGGGTGACTTTGTTATTATGCAGTTTGGACACAACGATAACAGCGCCATCAATGACTCTACCCGGGCACGCGGAACCATCAAAGGAATAGGTGAAGAAGTGGAAGAAATTGATAATATTCTGACCAAAAAACACGAAGTGGTTCATTCGTATGGCTGGTACATGCGTAAATACGTGGATGAAACCAAAGCGAAGGGAGCTATTGCAATTGTTTGCTCACCCGTACCGCGCAACAGCTGGAAAGAAGGTAAAATTGCTACTTCCGAAGCGGGAAATCGGCAATGGGCAGAAGCGGTTGCCAAATCTAACGGCGCTTTTTACGTGGATTTGTTTGGGCTGATTGTGCCTCATTACGAAGCAATCGGTGAGGAGAAAGTAAAGACGGAATTCTTTACTTCCAAAGACAACACCCATACCAACGAAGCCGGTGCAAAACTGAATGTAAACTCGGTGGTAGCAGGACTAAAATCCCTGAAAGGTAGTCCTTTGATACAGTATTTGAAACACTAATTGTAACCACATAGAAACATAGTTCATATAGTTTCTATTGGTTCGGTAAACATCTCCTTCTGATGAAAAAAAGACTTTTGCCTTTTGCTCTTTGCCTTTTGCCTCTTTTTAACACTTTTTCTCAAGCGCCCATTCACTACAAACAACCTGCCCGTAACTGGAACGAAGCGTTGCCCGTAGGAAACGGAAGGCTGGGGGTAATGACGTTTGGTCGAGTCAATGAAGAATTACTCCAACTGAATGAGGAGACTCTTTGGTCAGGTGGGCCGGTGGAGAAAAATCCAAATCCTGATGCCATCAAACATTTGCCTGCGGTACGAGAAGCCTTAAATCGGGAAGACTACGAAGCAGCCTCTAAAGAATTGCAAAAGATACAGGGGCTTTACACGGAAGCTTATCAGCCGTTGGGAAATTTGTTGATAAAACAGCCTTTCGACGCGCAGCCTACTGCTTATTTTCGAGATTTGGACATTCAAAATGCCACGGCGCATACGCAATTTACGATTGATGGCGTCACGTACAGTCGAGAATTGTTTGTCTCGGCACCTGACCAAGTAATTGTGCTTCGATTGACAGCTTCGCAAAAAGGGAAACTGAATTTTTCGGCTTCTACCCAAAGCCCTCATCCGATGTCGAAGTTGGTCGTTGGCAAAAATGAATTGAGTATGCGGGGCAAAGCGCCTGCTCATGCAGATCCTAATTATGTGAGTTATAATGCCAAACCGGTTTATTACGAAGACCCCACTGGTTGCAAAGGAATGCGGTTTGACTGGCGGGTAAAGGTGCAAACTACCGATGGGAAAGTGACTGCCGATACCTCAGGAATTTCGATTAGCGATGCAACAGAAGCGATTTTACTGGTGACGGCCGCTACAAGTTTTAATGGTTTTGATAAATGTCCGGACAGTCAGGGACGGGACGAAAAAGCCTTGGTGGAATCCTACCTAAAACGGGCTTCCGGTAAGTCAATCACGGCGATTCGCAACGCACATATTGCTGATTATCAGAAATTTTTTAATCGAATGAAACTCAAATTGGGTACATCGGGTGAAGCGGCTTTTTTGCCGATGGATTCACGTCTGATGCGCTACGCTCAGATGGGTAATGACCCCGAATTGGAAGCATTGTATTTTCAGTTTGGCCGCTATTTATTGATTTCAAGTTCTCGCCCGGGCGGTATTCCCGCCAATTTGCAGGGAATTTGGAACCCGATGACGCGCCCGCCGTGGAGCAGCAATTATACTACTAACATCAACGCTGAAATGAATTATTGGCCTGCCGAACCGGCTAATCTTTCAGATTTGCACACTACGTTTACCGATTGGATTGCGGGTGCTGCTGCAACGGGCCGAGAAACCGCCAAGAATTTCTACGGAATGAGCGGCTGGACAGTACATCATAATTCCGACATCTGGGGTGCTTCCAATCCTGTGGGTGACAAAGGAAAAGGAAGCCCATCGTGGGCCAACTGGAGCATGGGCGGCGCGTGGCTGAGTCAGCATCTGTGGGAACATTATGCGTATTCGGGAGATGAAAATTACTTGAAAAATTACGCCTATCCACTCATGCGGGATGCCGCGCAGTTTTGTTTGGACTGGTTAGTGAAAGATGCTAACGACAATTGGATTACGTCGCCTGCGACCTCTCCCGAAAACGTTTTTATTACTGAAAAAGGCGTAAAACAGTCGGTTTCGGTAGCTACGACGATGGATATGGCACTGGTGTACGATTTGTTTACCAACGTGATTCATGCTTCCGAGCATTTGAAAATGGACGCTGATTTGCGTAAAACGTTGGAAGAAAGACTTCAACATTTGTTTCCGTTGCAAATTGGCAAAAAAGGAAATTTGCAGGAATGGTACAAAGATTGGGAAGATCAAGATCCTCAACACCGCCATGTATCGCACTTGTTTGCGCTGCATCCGGGGCATTACATTTCGCCCCTGCGTACTCCTAAATTTACGGATGCGGCTCGTAAAACGCTTGAAATCAGAGGCGATGGAGGAACGGGCTGGAGTAAGTCGTGGAAAATCAATTTTTGGGCACGTCTCCACGATGGTAATCACGCCCACAAACTTTTGCAGGAACTGCTCAAACTGACTGGTGTGGAAGGCACAGATTATGCCAACGGAGGCGGTACCTATTTGAATTTATTTTGTGCTCATCCGCCTTTTCAGATTGACGGGAATTTTGGCGGAACGTCGGGAATTGCTGAAATGCTGCTTCAAAGTCAGGATGGCGTCATCAATTTGCTTCCTGCCTTGCCCGATGTATGGGCAACGGGGGAAGTGAAGGGCCTGAAAGCTCGTGGCGGTTTTGAAATAGATATGACGTGGAAAGACAAGAAAATCACCCGCATCATTGTAAAATCGGCATTTGGGGGCAATTGCCGGTTAAAATTGCCCAACGTACTGACCAACGCGAAATTTCAAACGGCTAAGGGCAAAAACTCTAACCATTTCTTCCAAGTATTTGAAAATAAGTATCAAACCACTACGCCCGAAGCCGGCAGTTTTGTGTATGATTTGAGTACGGAGATAAATAAGATTTATATTTTGGGTGGAAATTAAGCGTTTTTCAGCTTTGACAAAGTTTACAACTTTGTCAAAGCTGCCGTTTGGATTCCATGATAAAATCTAAGAAGTGTGACTTTGAAGTAACTGTACCAATTTCACCGCTTCAACGGCTTCTTTTACATCATGTACGCGTAAAATACTTGCGCCATTCAGCAGAGCTATTGTATTTAAAACGGTCGTTCCATTGAGCGATTGGTCTGCTGTAATGTTGAGCTTTCGCCAAATCATGGATTTTCTGGATACTCCTATTAAAAGGGGGACGTTCAGAATTTGAAAAGCTTTTAGCTCGTTCAGCAACACATAATTTTGGTCGGCGTTTTTCGCAAATCCAAATCCCATATCTGCTACGATGTCTTTTACGCCAAGCTGTTGAAGTTGGTAAATTTTGGTTTGTAATTCTCGTAATACGTCAGTTACCAAATCGTCATATTGATTCAATTCTTTCATGGTTTGCGGTGTTCCGCGACTGTGCATGAGAATATAAGGAACATGAAGGGCCGCTACGGTTTCAAACATGTTGGCATCCATATTACCGCCTGCTATGTCATTAATAATGTGAGCCCCGGCTGCAATAGATTCCCGCGCTACCGTCGAACGAAAGGTGTCAATGGAAATAATGGCGTCTGGAAATCGCTTTTGTATCATCTCCACCACAGGCAAAACGCGTTTGAGCTCTTCTTCTTCACTCACCGCATCGGCCCCCGGGCGCGTTGAATGTCCGCCTAAATCAAGGATGGATGCTCCTTCGGAAATCATGCGTTCTGCTTTCTTATAGGCATCTTCTACCTGCAATACACGACTCCCCGAATAGAAAGAATCAGGGGTGACGTTAAGAATCCCCATGACCTGTGGCGTAGACAAGTCCAGTAATTTACCGCCGATGTTCAGCGTTTTTTTCATAATTTAGCGGCCAGATTAATTAGCGAATTAGTGAATGAATGGATGAGCGAATAAACATTCACTCATTTACTAATGAATTCATTCACTCATTCATGGAAAAAACCGAGCGCGAATATCGGAGTGTTATCACTCGATGCAAAGATATTTTTACGAAAAAAAACCAAGACTATGGTCCGTCGTGGCGAATCCTGCGACTTCCTTCCATTACTGATCAAATTTTTATTAAAGCACAACGCATCAGGACGCTTCAGGAAAATGGTTTTTCGAAAGTGGACGAAGGAGAAGCTCCGGAGTTTATGGGTATCATTAATTATTGCGTAATGGCCTTGATTCAGATTCAGTTAGGGGATGATAAACGTACAGATTTGACAGCAGAGGCACTTACCGAATTGTACGATGTACAGATGAATGAAGTCTATGAATTGCTGTTTAATAAAAACCACGATTACGCTGAAGCTTGGCGCGATATGCGCGTAAGCAGCATGACGGATATTATTTTGATGAAGTTGTTTCGTATCAAACAAATTGAAGACAATGCGGGCAAAACCCTTATTTCGGAAGGCGTAAAGTCGGGGTATCAGGACATTATTAACTATTCAGTCTTTTGTTTGATAAAACTTGGATTGGCAGCTTAACTTTTCATTAACAAGTTATTTGGCTTGATTTTTGAAAATTGCGTTGTAAATTAACCCTTAGAATAACAGAAAAATAACGAACCTAATAATTGAATGAAAATTTTAGCCCACATTGTTCGCTTCTTGGTTGGAGGCATTTTTATTTTTTCGGGATTGGTCAAACTCAATGACCCCGTTGGAACCCAAATAAAATTAGAAGAATATTTCGAGGTATTCGCGGCTGATATGCCCGTCATGCACGATTTTTGGATGTCATTAGTGCCTTTTGCCTTGTATTTTTCGGTATTGATGTGTGCGGCTGAGGTGATTTTAGGCGTGGCGTTGATTGTCTCTTGGCGATTGAAACAGGTGAGTTGGGTGTTATTGTTACTCGTTGTTTTCTTTACGTTTTTGACGTTCTATTCAGCTTACTACAATAAAGTGACCGATTGCGGCTGCTTCGGCGACTTCCTGAAATTGAAGCCCTGGACCTCTTTCACCAAAGACATTGTCCTGCTGGTGCTGATTTTATTTATTATTTGGCAGCGTAAAGTTTTTCGGAATCTTCGCACTGGTTCGTTGGTAGCTTTCTCGGCTATTTTCTCGGTGGCATTGGCTTTTTATGCGATTCGTTATTTGCCGCCAATTGATTTTCTGCCTTATAAAATCGGCAATAACATTCCTCAACTGATGCAGCCTTCGGAGCCGTTGCGCTACAAGTACATCATGGAAAAAGATGGGAAAACGGAAGAATTTGAGAAATTTCCATCCGATACGACCTATAAGTACAAAGAAATGGTACTTATCAATGAAAACGCTAAGCCCAAGATTACGGATTATAAAGTGTGGAACAATGACGGTGATTTTACACAAGAGACTTTCAAGGGTAAAAAACTCATTATTATCATTAAAAACGGAACGGACCTCAACGGCGCAAGTTTAGCCGAAATTCGTTCTCTGATCAATTCAGTAAAAGGCAGTGGAGTTGAACCGTTGATTTTAACATCCGACAGCGATGCTGAAATTCAGGAAATTCGGAAGGCGTATTTATTGGATGTGCCTTACTATTTTGCCGATGGTACCGTATTGAAAACTATTTCCCGTTCTAATCCGGGCATTTGGCTGCTGGAAGATGGAACGGTAAAAGGCAAATGGCATTACAATACAACGCCTGATAAAGAGAACGTTTTGAGTAAATTGTAAAATTAGGAGCGAGAAGTTAGGAGTCAGTAGCGAGGTGTCAGGAGATATTCTCCCCACTATTGACTCCTCACTACTGACTACTGACTTCTATGAAAAATATATTCTTAATTGGTCTTCCTTCTTCGGGCAAAACTACGCTGGGCAAACAACTCGCGCGGCACATTCGGTATCGTTTTGTGGATACAGATGTACTGATTGTCAAAGAAGAAGACATGAGTATCAACGAGATTTTTAAGACAAAAGGAGAGGCTTATTTTCGAGAAGCAGAAGCGAGGGTTTTACGCGCCATCCGCCCTGATTCTAAGTTGATTGTGGCAACGGGCGGTGGAATGCCCTGTTTCCATGGAAATATGGAGTATATAAAAGCCAATGGAATCAGTGTTTTTTTGAACGTAAGACCCGAACAAATCGTAGAGCGTATGCTGCGTCATGAGACCAATGACCGACCCTTATACCAAAAAAACGACCATCAACTTCTTTCAAATCTGCAACAAAAACATAAGGAGAGGTTACCGATTTATAGCCAAGCTGATTGGGTATTGGAAGGGGAAGATATTCATATTCGACAATTGATTGAAGTATTACAAGAGGCGATGGAGTAGCTTTTACATTAGGATTTGTAATTTCTTCTAGAAGATGGTTTCTTTGCCATTTAGTTATAAAAAAGCTCATTCTACCCATACACTAATGAATTACGAAAGAATTTACGAATACCGCTTCAAGCAAGTTGCGCACGAAAAGAAAAAAGTCATTTGGACGATTATCGCCGAATACTTCTATACCAAACTGGGGAAACCCCAGCGAATTCTGGATTCGGCAGGCGGTATGTGTGAATTTATCAATGCCGTTCCCTCTCCCGAAAAATGGACGGTGGACATTGTTGAAGCTATTAAAAACTACGCTTCTCCCGAAGTCAATCTCATTATTGGGGATATTTTGAAAGTTGATTTACCTGAAAATTACTTTGATGCAGTCTTTATTTCCAACTTCCTCGAACACCTTCACAGTCAGGAAGAAGTCGCTTTTTTTCTGGAAAGAATGTATAAATGCTTGAAACCGGGCGGTAAAATTGGTATCATTGGCCCCAACTTCAAATACTGTTACAAGCAATATTTTGATTTTGCCGATCACACCGTCGTATTGTCGGAGTTAGGAGTCGAAGAACATTTGTTTGGAGCTGGGTTTAAAATCAGTGAATCACATGCCCGTTTTCTGCCGCTGTCTTTTAGAGGCGGTCTTCCTGTTCACCCATTATTGGTAAAACTGTACTTGGCAATGCCCTTTACGTGGTGGGTATTAGGTAAACAGTTTTTGATTGTGGGAGAGAAATAATCGTATTTTATGTCAACACTTACTGTTTTTTATGTCAAACTAGTATTGGTGATAGCCTCATCAATAGTGGTTTGGTTAGGAGCGCGTGCCGATTCGTTTTGGAAAAAATTAGAAGAAAATCAACGAGGCGCAGCAGTCATTGGAATTGGATTGTTAGTTTGTCGGCTACTGCCCTTCATTGCTATTTATTTGGTGCTTCATCAAACACCGCGCGGTGATGTTCCTTTCTTTTGGGGAAAAGCAACTGTAGCTTACAAATGGGGTTTGGTCTATCGGGATTTTGCTTCTTACCATGCTCCCCTGTTTTCTTACATTATTACCCTGCCGCTTCTGTTGTGGTACAGTTCCAAAGCCATCGTATTGCTGATGGTTTTGATTGAGGCTGCGATTGTTTGGGGAACCTATCGTACTTACCGAACTATAAAAACAGATACGCTTAAATCAGTTGTGTTGTATTTAGTTTTGTCAGGACCTATGATCATGGTGATCCTTGGCGGACAGGAAGATATTTGGCTGTGGGGCATAGCAGTGTGGATGTTGTATTATTATCGTCGTACCAAAGATGATGGTTTGGGATTAGGAACGCGTTTTTCGGTGGGGTTGCTTACCATTAAAGTTACGTTTGGATTTTGGCTTTTTCCCCTGTGGTTTTTGCTCAAAAAACAAGGAATGTTTCTCTTGGGAATGATTGTTGTAGGCGTTCCTTCGCTGGTACTTTTATACGCAGTAATGGGATTGGATTTTTTGATGCCATTACAAATGACGGCTAATCTCCTGACTCCTAATCTTTTTACGGTTTTTCGCCCGCTTATTACCGCCATCTCTGGACATGGACCTGATTTGGCCTTTTTTAGCTGGGCAGGGTTGGCGCTTACCCTTTCTGTAGCTACTTGGAT
This sequence comes from Runella sp., assembly GCF_027484545.1. Lineage (GTDB taxonomy): Bacteria > Bacteroidota > Bacteroidia > Cytophagales > Spirosomataceae > Runella. Next base: position 60,647 of record NZ_JAIXST010000212.1, read on the forward strand.
AACGTATCAGGCTCGAAATAAATCATTAAGTCAAGGCTTGCCTTTGGCGTTTTTGGCTACGTATGTTGCCATGACCATTTTCCAGTCTTCGTCGGTGGGTTACTATGCTTTTACGTATATGTTGCCTTTGATTTTGGAATTAGTTGATTGGAAAAATCGTCGAGATGTGGCCATTTTGTTATTTTTTAATGCGTTACTTGTGGTACAGCCTTTCCTGTTTACTCACTTAGGTAATCCTACTTACGATGATATTTCGTTAATCTCCAATCCTTTATTTTTATTGGAATATACCTTACAGATTTTAAATGTCGCTTGTTTTGGGTGGTATTTGTTGAAAGTATATCAGAAAGCCACCACGCACTAATCCTCCGCCAGAGCATGTTTGTTATTGTTGCCAAGACCATTATCTCCCTGATTTGTGCAGGTTTAGTCATTGCGATATTGGTTTATCGTCAGGTCATTGAGAAATGGTTGGCGCAGTACAACGAACGTTTGGTATTGGCAGGAGCTTGGTCGATTACACGTTTGCTTCCTTTTCTTCTGATATTCGTTGTTTTAGACTTTACTCCGTTTTCCGATTTAGACGGTTTTTTTGGACAGGCCCGCGAAGCGGTACAACTTAAAATGGTGTATCGGGATTTCCACTGTATGTATTCTCCCGTTTTTCCGTACCTCAATGCGCTGGCACTTTGGTTTTGGATGGACAAAAAAGCCATTATTCTACTGATGATTTTAATGGAAGGCCTGGCGCTTTGGACTACTAACCATTTTTATGAAAAACAACTGTCAAAACCCGAACGACTTTATCGAAGCCTGATTTATTTGTTGTCGCCGGGTTCTTTGGTTTTTTGTGTGTTGGGAGGGCAGGAAGACGAATGGATGTGGTTGATGTTGGTGGGGGCTTATTTGGTATGGCAACGTACCCAGCGCGTTGAATGGTTTGGAGCAGGGCTGGTGGTTGGATTTATGTTTACCAAAGCTGTGTTTATTTTAGTAGGTCCTGCGTTGTTATTGTTAGTGCCTAAACCCATCAGATGGATCGGGTCAGCGGCAATAGTTGGTTTAATTTGCTTAGCTATTTTAATTCATTACACCGAGTGGCTTTGGTTGGATCAGCCATTGCACGAAGCTGCCACGCTCCGCGCTCCTAATTGGCTGTCAGTTCTTAATCCTTTGACTTTTAATGTATTGAATGCAGGAGCCAAAGGTTGGAATTGGATTGGGTTGCTTGCTACGATGGGCGGTGGCACATGGTTGGCCTATCAAGTTCGTCATTTAGATTTTCCTCGTGCTTTTTCGGCGGTATTCGTTGTGATTTTTGCTACGATGATGGTAGCTCAACAGAGTGCTTACAGTAATTATATTTTCATTTTTTTGCTTCCTCTTACATTTGTTTGGATTGATTTTAGAAATCGGAAAGAAGTGAGTTGGTTTCTGGTTTTTAACGTACTTTCGGTCGTCCACCCTTCCCTTTGGTGGCGACTCAAAAGCCCCTATTATGAATCACCTGCCGCTATTTTGGCGCAGCCAATTTATGGATTAGACTATGCTTTGCAGGTGGGGGTTGTTATCTGCACCGTCTATTTTCTTCGGTTTGTGTGGAAGAAGGCATTGGTTTTTTAAGTACCTTTGCGGCTGGAAACACAAGCAAGTTCTTTTCCTTGCTGCTTATTTGTACAAACTCTCAGGACTGAATGTTAAGTCGAAGACATCTCCGTATAAAGGTTTTACAGAGCCTTTATGCCCTTCAAGCTGCCCGTGAGGCAGATTATCAATTGGCCATAGATTTCATTACGGAGTCGTTTAAGCCCAATCTCAACACCATGACTCCGCAAGACCCCGTCAAGCTGGAGGGAATGCGAAAAATCACTACACTTTTATTGGATGAACACCATCGGAAAGGTGAAATCTCCAACGATGAAGATGCCCCTACGGAGGCCATTGTTACCGCAAAAAATGCCCTCAAATACTACTTAGACCTATTTCGGAAAGATAAGCAGCGCATTGCGAAGCAATTAACGCCCGAAGTAGAAGCTATTCACAATACGTATTTGCTGTTGTTACAACTTTTTATTGAGTTCGGAAGCTTTTCGCAAGCCGAACGCGAACGCCAATACGATGACCCTGACAATAATCCTATTGCCAAAGCGGCGGGTTTTGACACTAATCGTGTTGTGATTGCGTTGACAGAAAGCAAGGGCCTGCAAAATGAATTTATTCGTAAAGGAATTATGTGGGGAAATGAAGTGAACGGTTTGATTCGTAAGTTGTTTCGCGATGTGTTCCGCCAAGACGAGGCTTATCGGGCGTATTGTGCTCAGAAAGAGCATACGGTCGAAGAAGATCAGCAACTGATGCAACATGCGCTTCGGGAAGTGATTTTGAAGAACGAGGAAGTCATCAGTTTCTTTGAATTAAAAGATTTGTATTGGAGCGAGAATGGCGATTTGGCCCGTAAAATGGTGAGTAAAACACTGAAATCCGCTACCGAGCCTGATGGTGTATTGCTGGTACCCCTTACCGACGATTGGGAGGAAGATCGTTATTTTATGGAGGAACTGTTTGAACAAACAGTGACTTACAATGACGAGTACGAAGGTTATATTGCAGAACCCCTTAAAAACTGGGATGTAGAGCGACTTTCGGCCATGGATTATCTGATTCTGAAAATGAGCGTTTCGGAAATGATTAACTTTCCAGGAATTCCCGTAAAAGTGACAATAAATGAAGCAATTGAAATCGCTAAAGAATATAGTACGCCAAAAAGTGGTAAATTTGTGAACGGAATTTTAGATACTCTCTCTAAAAATCTCATCAAAGAAGGTAAAATTCGGAAAAGTGGGAGAGGACTGTTGGACAATAAATAATAAAACAATGAACAATTCAGCAAGAACGTTAATCGCTTTTTTGGCGGGAGTAGCCACGGGAGCAGCAGTAGGGATTTTGTACGCGCCTGCCGAAGGGCAAGTGACCCGTGACAAACTCTCTTATCGACTTTCCAAGTACCGCGACCAATTACAGGCACTTATTTCAGACTTATTGGAAGGGAAAGATTTGCCCGAAAGCATGGCAAAATCAGAAGGCCAAAAAGTAGTAACGGATGCCCGTGAAAAAGCCGAACGTTTGCTCGAAGATGTAGATCGTTTGATGGCACAAATCAAAGGACAGTCTGCTTAGTCGTTGTTAAGTTTGGGGTTTTGAGTTTATGGTTTATTACCCAAATAATATAACATTTAACTATTTCACTTGCAAATGAAACGTTTGTTTTTTTTAGTGTTGCCTTTATTGGGATTGTTTGCCTGCGGAAGCAATCAGGACAAGTCGGCTACGAGCAGCTTGGAAGATAAACTTCCCAAAATTGAGTTTAAGGAAGATATTAAAAACTTCGATTTTGGAACAATTACAGCTGGTCAGCAGGTAGAACATACCTTTAAGTTTAAAAATGGAGGCGATTTTCCGTTGATTATCAACAATGTAAGTGCTTCCTGCGGCTGTACTATTCCGCAATGGCCTCATGAACCCATCGGGCCGGGTGAAGAAGCTGCGATTCAAGTCCGTTTTAACAGTAAAGGCAAAGAAGGGCACCAGTTTAAAACGGTTACTATATTTGCCAATACCAATCCCGCTACCAGCGACATTCAATTTAAAGCGGAAGTATTGCCTGCCAAAGATTCGACAAGTGTTCAGTGAGTAGAAACGGGGCCGCCCGTGCGGTGTAAAGTATAGAGTTAAAAGTTTGAAGCCGTTGTTTGTGTCCTCACAAACAACCAAAAGCAAATTCTAATAAATAAAATCTAAAATTGAGATTAACCGTTAAAATCAAACCTTCCTAATGAAAAGTATTCTTTTACAGGCAACAAGCGGCCAAACTTCCATGATTTACCAACTTCTTTTGTGGGCAGGTATTATCGGAGTTTTCTACTTTTTTATGATTCGTCCTCAGCAGAAAAAACAGAAGGACCAAAAGAAATTTTTGGAAGAACTGAAAAAAGGGGATGAAGTAGTGACAATCGGCGGTCTTCATGCTACCGTTGTATCGGTCTATGAATCAACCGTTACTGTGGACGTAGATGGCAAAGGTACAAAATTGAAGTTCGAGAAATCTTCCATTTCTCGCAGGGCAACAACTCCTACTACTTAGAAATCAGCAGTGGCACAATTACCTCTTACTTCACAGCCTTCCCGTAGCCGCATCATGATTTTTAGCTTGATTGCGGCTACGGTAATATGGCTTTTTAATGAATTGAACAAAGGGGGCTATACCCTTCAGGTTCGATATCCAATTAACCTGACCTACAACGATTCGCTTTATATCCCTATTACTCCGCTTCCTAAAACTGTCAGTGCTGTACTTACGGGAAGTGGCTGGACATTACTTCGTAAATCACTCCCTTTTACGACACCGCCGGTTTCTTACCCTCTTAACAACCCATTGGCTGTTAGTACGTTAAATACGACAGCATTGGCTTCTATCATGAGCGAGCAGGTCAAAGACGTTCGTATTTCTCACGTCGTGTTGGATAATACACATGTTGATTTTGAGGAACGTGTGGTAAAAACTTCATTATTAAAAATAGATAGTTTGAGGTTAAATCTTTCTCCCAAATTTGTGGTTTCGAGTATCATTAATCTGCGTCCCAACAGTGTTACATTTGATGGGCCGGCTTCCTTAGTAAGTGACATTGCCGACACGATTATGGTTCGGGTGCCTGCTAAAAAAATTCGGGGTAATTATGACGAAGAACTTCCCATTCGTTATCCCCAATCTCCACTTCTGAAAGCAAGTGCTGAACGGGTTTTTGTAAGTTTTGAAGTAGCCGAATACTTTGGAAGTATAGTTCCGACTGTAGAGAAAGAGAAAACAGTTGAACCTAAGAAAAAGGAAACACCTGTCAAACAAAAGCCAAAGCGAAAACGGAAGAGTTCAAAGTAGGCAATTTATAGTCCAGAGTGAGCCTTACAATATTGTGACCCTAAACGGCAAACAGTAAACTCAAAAACTGCAAACTGATCATGTCTCTCCAAATCGGTATAACGGGTGGTATTGGCTCAGGAAAAAGCTTGGTTTGTCGAATTTTTTCGGCATTGGGAGTCCCCGTCTATTCAGCTGACGACCGTGCCAAATGGTTACTTAATCACGATGAAAAATTAAAAAAAACGGTTGAGGCTTTATTAGGCGCAGAAGCATATTTGCCCGATGGAAGCTACAACCGCCCCTGGGTAGCCGGTAAAGTTTTTAATAATCCTATCCTACTTCGAGAGTTAAATGCCATTGTTCATCCGCGCGTAGGAGAAGATACCCAAGCTTGGCTTAAGCGCCATAAAAAAGCCCGTTATGTGGTAAAAGAGGCGTCTATCATGGCCAAAGCAGGCCAGAATAATTCGCTTGATAAAGTAGTAGTGGTTCATTCCCCGATTGACTTGCGGGTTGCGCGGGTCATGCAACGCGACCCCCAACGTTCTGCGACCGAAATTCAGGATATTATTGCCCGGCAAGTGTCTGATGAAGAGCGTCTTAAAATCGCTGATTATGTGATTTATAATGACGATAGCCAATTGCTTATTCCGCAAGTGTGGCAGTTGCATCAGCTTTTTAGCAAGCGCTGATTTTTCTCAATCTTCACGAATATCAAAGGCTACCGTTTTCACCCTCTTAGTCACCGTTCCATCGGGTAATCTTTCTTCCAAAATTAAAGATTGAGCCGCGTCCAGTTCAAACACTTCCTGCATAGTACGAATAGAAGCGGCAGGCACGCTCATGGATTCTAACTGTTGGAGTAAGTCGGCAGCATCAAACTTACTGATCTGCTGACTAAGAAGTTGGTTTAAAGCTATTCGATTTTTGACCCGTACTCCATTAGAAGAAAAAAGATAGTTATCTACTAAATTGTCTATTTCCAGTACGCTACACAAATTGCTGAATTGTTTTTCAGTGCCTACAGCCAACAAAATAGCTTTTCCATCCCGGCATTCGTAAATATCTCCGTAGGGGGCAATGTTTGGATGCTGTGTGCCCATCCGTTGTGGAATGTAACCTGCCATAAGCCAATTGGTTGCCTGATTGACCAACGAAGCCACGGCTGATTCGAACAACGAAGTGGAAACATAAGAACCTTGTCCCGTTTGCATACGTCGCAACAAAGCCAATAAAATTCCTTCTTTCAATTGATGCGCGGCCAACACGTCAATCAAGGCCACGGGCATTTTTACGGGAGGACCGTCGGCTTCTCCGTTCATGTACATAAATCCCGCTTCGGCTTGAAGTACTACGTCAAACGCCGGACGTTTACTGTTTTCATCGAAGGCATTGAGTTGGGCGAAAATTAATTTCGGATTAGATTCACTCAATGTTTTGTAATCCATACCCAACCGTTCCGCTACTTTTGTTTGATAATTACTGATGACAATATCTGCATCGGTAAGCAATTGATACGCCTGTGCTCGGTCGGAAGTGTCTTCTAAATCAAGCAAATAGCTTTGTTTGCCCCAATTAACGCTTGCATAGTAAGCAGAGTAAGAGGAATCGGCGGCTTCGGAGGGAAGTTTCCAGGAGCGGGTCATGTCGCCGTTGGTTTTTTTATTCTCAATCTTAATGACCTCGGCACCCAATTCGGCAAAAAACATCCCGACGGCCGGGCCTGCTAAAACGCTTGCAAGCTCGACTACTTTGAGTTGTCCTTTAAAAAATGATTCTGTCATAATCAAATAGCTGCATAAAAACGGCTAATTTTACAGCGGTCAAAATTACTATCAATTATGAATGAAGGTTATAATCCCGAAGAAATTAAATTGTTACGGGAAGAGTGCCAAGAAGAAGGAACAAGCTTTATCCATTGCGACGATGAAGACGTAGCTGCCGGTGCATCGGACAATGGAGAATTGGCACACGTACAATTTATTGGCAACTATAAAGGCCAAGAGGTCATTTATGACGCCATTATATACACGTTGCGTTTACATCACAGTAGTTTAGTCTACGAAAAAGCCGTAGAGCAAGCTCAGAAGGTGTATCCTAACTACTTACCCTTGGATGAACGCGGCCCTAATTACGTAATTACTCCTGAAATGGAAGAGGAAGCCGAAGAATTGATTACTGAACTCATCGAATCCATTGAAGACGATGAGGAAGTGAAAGTAAAAGAGCATTTGGAGATTGAACCTGATTTTGAATACGGCGTAGGTTTAGATGCCTGTTTGAATGTAGAAGCCATTACGTATGAAATAGTAACAAAATTTATTGAAGATTTCAACAACGGTCGTTTGAAATTGGATACAACGCTCTATTCATTCAGCAGTGCCGAAGAAGATGAGGATTAGTTGAAAATTTACTGTTTATAGTTTACCGTTATTTATGAAAGGGCGCAAGGTGTTTATCTCTCGCCCTTTTGTTTGTTACTCCTCACTTCTTACTCCGCTCGTTTGGCAAACGCTAAATAGGCACCCAAACCGAGCATCATCAAGCCGGTAATTTTATTTTGAATGCGCGAAAAGTGAGGGAGTTGGTTTAAGTAATTTCCTGCTTTTCCAAACAATACAGCTACCAATACATTTACGAGCGTTCCTGAAAGATTAAACCAAGCTCCCAACCCTAACACCTGCCACTTAAAATCTTCGGATTGCGTATCGGCAAATTGGGGCAGGAAGGCTAAAAAAAACAAGGCTACTTTGGGGTTCAGGACGTTGGTATATACTCCCTGCCAAAAGATTTTTTTCAGTGGCGTTGATTCAAGTTTGGCTTGGGTTGACATTTTGTCTTTGCTTACTAATGAGGTAATTCCCAAATAGCACAGATACCCGACCCCCAGAAATTTAATGACATTGAACGCCACGGCAGATTTTGAAATCAGCACAGAAAGCCCCACGACTGCGGCAATAGTATGCACCAAACAGCCCCCCGCAATTCCTAAAGCGGACACAATTCCTGCTTTGGTACCTTGCGTAGTGCTGCGTGTTGCCACGTAAATCATGTCAGCTCCCGGCGTAAGATTGAGCATTAGTGTGGCAAAAGCAAAAAGGAGAAAGTCGTTGATATTCATAGGAATCTTTTAATTTGTAATCATTAGTTGTGGTTTTTTGCTTTGATTATCAGGGTTTTGCTATTAAATTATTTTGCAAAAGGTGTAAGAAATCATCGTCTGAGCTAAGGATGCGTTGTATAGCTATAAAGCC
>NZ_JAIXST010000319.1 GCF_027484545.1 Runella sp.
AGAAACGATACAGGTTCCAATGAGTGTGGAGGGACAGTAGCTAATGGGATAAAACAAAATGTAATTCTCGGGGGTAGATTTAAAACTGATTACTGCGAAATTCGTTTCAAAGAGCAAGATGGTAATTATTCAAACGACGAAAGTACATTATTATCGTTAGGTGTAGTTTTGACCAAAACTTTTGCAAGCTTTTTGGGGATTGAAGAAGATGAATTAGGGTTTGGGGTCAAAATGTATCAAAACCACCGTTCATTATTTATTTTCAATAATGCCAAAGGAGGAGCAGGATATTCTGTCAAGTTTTCATATTATGCCGAAGACATCTTTAAGGCTGCCATTAACAAACTCTATTGTGCTTGCGAAAAAGCCTGTACTAAATGTCTTATTGATAGAAGTTCTCAGTGGTATCTTCATAAATTGGACAGAAAATTAGCTATTGATTGGCTGCAAAGAGCGGTTACTCAAACGGTTCCCACCGATTTGGGGGCACTTATCCCTAATTTAAGGTCTGTTTTAGGCTCCATCAAAGAGGATGTTAGAAGATTCAAATACCGAAATGACATTGCTAAGATTTGGCTTTTTGCTGATAATAATGTTGGTGATTGGGATCTGGAAAAAGCTGTTTTTATCAACAATTTGAAAGAAAGCTCATTAAAGATAAATAAAGAAAGCTCATTAGAGATAAATTTCGTGCTGGATGGTGCCCCAAATTTTGGCGAGGATATGCAAAACCACATTATTACAGCCATTCAAATGAGCAGTTGGTCTAACTTCTTAACGTACAGAAATACCATTAATGGATTAAAACCGGTATGCCAGCTCAGATTGAAAGATGGAAAGTTCGTTGTGTATTATTCCAGAGATTTTAACAATTCCCTAAGTGAACAATGGGGTATTTCAAAGGATGGGAATGCCTACAGAGATGATACACCTTTATCGTTTCAATCGGTAGCTCTCAAGATACCTCAAATACCTCAAAATAATTTAGACGTAAAAATTAATTATTCCAAGCCTTTCTCTTCCAGAGATTTAGCAACAATATTTCTTGATGCCAATCTGGAGAATCGAGGTAGATTAGCCGAGTTAATGAGGGGAAAAACATTCCGTATTACAAACAGTGATAGATACCTCAAGTCACCCTTATCTTGTTTGTTATTGGTGCAGTTTATCAACGGGCTTAAAGAAGCTTTAAACTTTAAGCTACGTTCATTAGAGTTGAGACTGGAAAAATTTGGCGAAGATAGAGGGCCAAAGTTTATATATCATAACTATTTGAACTCGATTGAGCGAGATGAAGCCTTAGAAAGTATGGCTGCAAGGATGGATATAGATAATGTGCATATTCAACCTGGAAACTTGCCCCATTACCGATATTTTAAATTTGATGATGGTCAAGGCACTTTAATAACTATTCGCCCTGATGGAGGTATTGGACATGGTTGGAACTGTACAAACAGAAATAGGCCATTTGATGTTGAAGGGCATGAAGGAATTGATTGCATTAAAAGCGTTTCCTATGATATTTTGTTTACGGTTATATACGGCTAATGGTTGTTGATACCTTAATATTTTAGGACAATCAGGTTCTTCTTTAAAGGTAGTAACTAATTAATATTCAAAAATTTAAGTTTTTCTTGAACTATCAACTTCATACCCTCTGTGTCTTCAAAAACTTTTTTCTGCATTGATGCCCATACCTGTGGCAACCCTGTTCGAGTTGTGGCCGGTGGCGGCCCCGTTCTGGAAGGACGCAACATGAGCGAAAAACGCCAGCATTTTCTCCGCGAATACGACTGGATCCGTAAAGGATTGATGTTTGAACCGCGTGGTCACGACATGATGTCGGGCAGTATTCTATACCCGCCTCATGACCCCGAAAACGACGTCGCAGTTCTCTTTATCGAAACCAGCGGTTGTTTGCCCATGTGCGGACACGGAACCATCGGTACCATCACGATTGCGATTGAACACGGTCTTATTCAGCCTAAAACCCCCGGTATTGTACGCATGGAAGCACCCGCGGGTTTGGTGCTTATCAGCTACGAACAGGTGGGTAATAAAGTAAAATGGGTAAAATTGGTCAACGTTCCTTCTTACCTCGCCGCCGAAGGCATTGAAGCAGAATGCCCCGACTTGGGTCCGCTTAAAATGGACGTAGCGTACGGTGGGAACTTTTACGCCATTGTGGATGTGCAGGAAAACTTTCCGGGACTCGAACATTTCAAAGCCGAACAACTCATCGGCTGGGCTCGCACGTTACGCCAACGTATCAACGAAAAGTACACATTTGTTCATCCTAATGACCCCACCATTAATGGCCTCAGTCATATTGAATGGACTGGAACAGTCATTGACCCTGCTTCATCGGCAAGAAATGCCGTTTTTTATGGCGATAAAGCCATTGACCGTTCGCCTTGCGGCACGGGCACTTCGGCACGAATGGCCCAATGGGCAGCGAAAGGAAAATTAAAAAAAGGAGACACCTTCATTCACGAAAGTATTATCGGCAGCAAATTTGTCGGAACCGTCGAAGCGTACGCCAAAGTGGGCGATTACGATGCCATTGTTCCGGGCATTCAGGGATGGGCCAAAGTCTATGGTTTAAATACCATTACAATTGATGATGATGATCCCTACGCCTACGGTTTTCAGGTAATTTGATAACAAAAAACAGATAGCATAGGAGCGTAATACCAATTCCTATGCTATCCAACTTGTATTTTTGCGGTCTGTAAACTGCCAACTACTAACTGTAAACTGTATTTATTCAGGCGTCACGTAAGCAGCGGTGATACCGCCATCCACTACAAATTCAGTTCCTGTTACATAGGAAGATTCATCGGATGCTAAAAACAAAGCGGCATACGCCATCTCTTTCGCTTCCCCAAAACGGCCCATTGGAATGTGTACCAAGCGGCGCTGTTTCTTTTCTTCTGTATTTAAAAATTTCATCAAAAGCTCTGTCCGCAACGGTCCTGGGCAAAGGGCATTTACCCGAATATTTTCGCGGGCATGAATCACGGCCAATTCACGACTCATAGAAAGCACTGCTCCTTTACTGGCTGTGTAAGCAATTTGCGGAGTAGCAGCACCTAACAGTGCCACAAACGACGCGGTGTTGATAATGCTTCCTCCTCCCGCCCGACGAATGGCAGGAATGGCGTATTTGCAACCAAAAAATACCCCTTTTACGTTGATGTTCATGGTCAAATCCCACACTGATTCCTCAGTGGTGACAGCATTGTCATCATCGCTGTGCATAATGCCAGCATTATTAAAAACAATGTGAAGTTTACCAAAGGTCTGCTCAGCCACGGCAACCATGTTTTCACAATCGGCTGCTTTAGATACATCGGCACGAACATAAACGGCTTGACCACCTTGATTTTGAATAAGTTCGGCAGTTTCTTTTCCTGCTACATCATTTACGTCAGCCACCACTACGGCAGCTCCTTCTTGGGCAAACAATAAGGCTGTTTCACGGCCAATGCCGCTGCTACCGCCCGTAATAAGGGCAACTTTGTCTTTTAAACGCATCTTTTTGTCACGCTGTAAGCGTCTTTTTTAGTATAATAGTTTGGTTTGGGGCAATTCAATGCAAAATTAAAGTCGCATAGCCGCCGGTATCATACCCATAAAGGCTTTATATACCTGCACAGCACCTTCGGGAGCGGGAAACTTTGAATCTCCCCATGTCACTTTGTGTTCTTTTTTACCTTGTTTAAAAATAATAAAATACGAAGTTCGGCTTGGATGCTGAAATTCCAATTGCTCAAAATTGATGTCTTTAAGCGATTTAAAAGCTATTTCAATATTTTTTTTGCTTTGTTCTCCCAACACTTCAAACTCTTTAGCTGTGTTCATCCGACGGTAGATTCCTCCATCGTCCAATAACCGGTATTCTTTTTCTAAACCTCCAATCGCTTGTCCAACAATCATTTGTTGTCCCGTATGAGTAAAAGGATGTTTAGAAACCGCAAAAGGAGTGAGTTTAGGGGAGTCTTGAGCATAATTTTGTAAAGCACTCAAAACAAAAATGAAGAAAACAGCCTTTTTCATTTATCAATTGTATTGTTAATTTTTTTGTTGATTCGCATTTGCAATCGGGGCGCGTAGCCACAAAGCAAAAAACAAGGCCTTCGGAACGTCAATTATAAAACCTTTAGTTCTTCCAAAGCCAGCCAAGCCATCAATCCAGGACCAATTTCGAGGGCTGATTCGTCAATATCAAACGTGGGAGTATGTACCCCTGACACAATACCACGCGCTTCGTTACGTGTACCCAAGCGATAAAAACAGGCATCGGTGATTTGGGAATAAAAAGCAAAATCTTCTCCTGCCAACCACAAATCCAAGTCAATTACATTTTCCTGGCCCATGTATTTTACGGCAGCAGCTCTGGAGCGACGCGTCAGTTCAGGATGATTTTTCAAAAATGGATACCCTTTTCTAACTTCCACTTCACAACTTCCCCCCATTGCTTCGGCCATGCCCTGGGCAATTTTGGTGATGCGTTTCCACCCTTCTTCGCGCCATTCTTCATCCATGCAGCGAAACGTTCCTTCTATATATACTTCGTTCGGAATTACATTGGTAGCACCGTTGGCAATTACCTTTCCAAACGACAAAACCGACGGCGCAGCCGGTTTTCGATTGCGGCTGATAACCTGTTGCAACGCCACAATAATGTGAGAAGCAATCAAAATTGGGTCAATAAGTGTATCAGGCATGGCTCCGTGCCCGCCTTTTCCTTTTACGGTCAGGTACAATTCATCGGTACTTGCCATATACATCCCTTCCCGAAAACCGATTTTTCCAACGGGAATATTGGGTGCTACGTGTTGTCCTAAAATACTCGCCGGGGTTGGATTTTGAAGTACTCCTTCTTTTATCATCAGCGATGCTCCTCCGGGAATTTTTTCTTCTCCCGGTTGAAACACTAATTTTATCGAACCTTCAAACTCGTTCCGCAATTCGTGCAAAATTCGAGCGGTATTCAATAAGGAGGAAGTGTGTACATCATGCCCGCAAGCGTGCATCACACCCGGATTTTGCGATTTATAAGAAACATCATTGGCTTCAATAATAGGAAGTGCGTCCATATCTGCCCGTAAAGCCACGACTCTACTTTCCGGATTTTGGCCTTCAATCAAGACCACAACACCTGTATTTGCTACACCCTCCTGTGGAGTAAGCCCTAATTCTTTTATCCGGTTGGCTACAAATTTGGCCGTATTAAATTCCTGAAATGACAATTCAGGATGAGTATGTAAATGGCGCCGATTTGCTACTGCATCTTCTGCGTAGGCTTTAGACAAGGCTTTGATTTTTTCCAGCATAGTAAATAGTCTTAACTTTGAGCAGACAAAACTACGAAATAGAAAGCGGATGACGCAGGTTAAGCAGATTTTCGCAAATAAAAATCTATTCTAAAAGATCAGTTGTGTTACGCTAAAAAATGAAAATAGGACTATTCTTCGGCTCTTTTAATCCCATTCACATCGGGCATCTTATTATTGCCAATACGATGGCCACCGCCACTGATTTAGAACAGGTTTGGTTTGTAGTTTCGCCCCAAAATCCATTCAAAAAAAACAAAAGTCTCTTACATGAGTTTGACCGTTTTGATATGGTAGAAAGGGCGATTGCGGATAACTCCAAATTAAAAGCCAATGATATAGAGTTTTCAATGCCAAAACCAAGCTATACCATTGATACTCTGACGAAACTACAGGAAAAACACCCTCAGCATACTTTCAAATTAATCATTGGAGAGGACAATTTAGGGCAGTTTAAAAATTGGAAAAATTACGAAGCTATTTTGCAATATTATGGTCTGTATGTCTATCCTCGCCCTAATTCTGCCCCGCACGAATTCTCCAGTCACCCCGCAGTACAATTTATAACCGCTCCGTTATTGGATATATCAGCGACCTATATTCGTGAATGTCTGAAAAACAATCGTTCTATTCGTTACATGGTCTCGGATGCCGTAGAAGAAATGATTGCAAGGAAGAAATTTTATATTTGACAATCTCCTCTGAAATACATTACTTTGCAGCGATTTTGAACCAAACTTCTCAGAAAAATGTCAGAGATTGCAGAAAAAGTAAAGAAAATTATCGTTGACAAATTGGGCGTAGATGAGTCAGAAGTGACTGAAGAAGCCAGCTTCACCAACGACCTTGGTGCTGATTCGCTCGATACGGTAGAATTGATCATGGAATTCGAAAAAGAATTCAACGTTTCGATTCCTGATGACCAAGCCGAGCACATTGGTACGGTAGGCCAAGCGATCAAATACCTCGAAGAAAACGTCAAATAAGCATATTTTTGTAATTTATAGATCCATTTTATGATTCTAAAACGAGTGGTGGTGACTGGCATGGGCGCTTTGACACCCATCGGAAACACGCTATCGGAATATAAAGAAGGGTTATTTAGCGGCACCAGCGGTGCCGGGCCAATTACCCGATTTGATGCGACTAAATTCAAAACTCGCTTCGCCTGCGAAGTAAAAGGATTGGATATGGCTCAATTTATTCCTCGTCAGGAAGCGCGTAAAATGGATCTTTTTACACAATTTGCTGTAGTGGTTGGCGAAGAAGCGGTTAAAGACAGTGGACTTGACCTGGAAAAAGTAAACCTTGATCGCGCAGGAGTCATTTGGGGTTCGGGTATCGGTGGACTAAAAACCTTTGAGGAAGAAGTTCTTAGCTTTGGAAAAGGTGACGGAACTCCTCGCTTTAACCCCTTCTTTATTCCAAAAATGATTGCCGACAGCGCATCGGGGATTCTTTCCATGCGTCACGGTTTTCGCGGACCTACGTATGTGACGGTTTCGGCCTGTGCTTCTTCCAACAACGCTATTATTGACTCCTTTAATTACATTCGCCTTGGTAAAATAGACTTTTGCTTGACAGGCGGCTCAGAAGCAGCCGTTACTCAAGCGGGAGTAGGTGGATTTAATTCATTAAAGGCTCTTTCGGAGCGCAATGACGATTATCTAACGGCATCTCGCCCCTACGACAAAGACCGTGATGGTTTTGTATTGGGTGAAGGCGGTGCTGCTTTGATATTGGAAGAATACGAACATGCAGTAGCACGCGGAGCTAAAATTTACGCCGAAATCATTGGCGGCGGTATGTCGTCGGATGCGTATCACATTACCGCTCCTCACCCCGACGGAATCGGTGCGTATCTGTGCATGAAAAATGCCCTCGAAGATGCTGAAATCTCTCCTGAAGATGTGGATTATATCAATACGCACGGCACTTCAACGCCTATCGGAGATCCGCAGGAAATCAAGGCAATCGAACGATTGTTTGGCGAACATGCCTACAACCTCAATATCAGTTCAACCAAGTCAATGATTGGGCATTTATTAGGAGGAGCAGGTGCCGTAGAAGCAGTAGCCTGTATTTTAGCCATTCAACACGAGATGATTCCTCCTACGATCAATCACTTTACCGATGACCCCGATTTTAATCCTCGGTTGAATTTGACTTTTAATAAAGCGGTGTCTCGTTCCGTTAATATCGCTTTAAGTAATACTTTTGGGTTTGGCGGACATAATACTTGTGTGATTTTTCGTAAATTTGAAGGATAAACAACATCCCAATTGCCTACGGTATTAAACCCCCTCATTAATTTCTTTAAGCCGGGGAACATGTCCCCCGAAAAGAAATTCAGAAAGGCTGTAGAACTCATCATCAGCGCTAAACCTTCGAATATGGAGGTTTATCAGTTGGCTTTTCGCCATACTTCCGCTTCTAAAGAAACAACCATCAAAGGCTTTCGTGAATCAAACGAACGCCTTGAATACCTTGGCGACTCGGTATTGGGTATGGTCATTGCCGAATACCTCTTCAAAAAATTCCCCTACAAAGACGAAGGCTTCTTAACCGAAATCCGTTCACGCATTGTGAATCGTGAAACCCTCAACGGAATTGCCCGTAAAATCGGATTGGATCGTTTGATTGAATTTGATGGCAACCGCCGCGGTATGCCTCATAATTCTTCTATGTACGGCGATGCCCTCGAAGCATTGGTAGGGGCGGTCTATTTAGACAAAGGGTTTCGTTTTACCCGAAAATTTATCACCAAAGAACTCCTCACCCACTACGACTTAGACGCGCTCATCAACAACAACGCCAACTTCAAAAGCCGCCTTATCGAATGGGCACAGCGCGAAGGCAAAGAAGTACGTTTTGTGATTGTGCAGGAAAACGGCAGCCGTCATTTCCGTGAATTTATCTCCCAAGTTACCTTAGACGGTGAAGTTTTTGCCGCGGGCAACGGCTATTCCAAGAAAAAGGCTGAACAATCCGCCGCGGAGAAAGCTTGCGAACAGTTGGAATTGAAGTAATTCTTAAAACATAAAGCCAAAACGCAGTGCCATGCGGTTATAGACGCGGTCTTCCCATTTTTCTATTTCTCCCCAACCCAAAGGTTTGGTCACTTTGGCCTCCTGCCGCTTGTAGCTAAGGGATAACAGCATAGCACTCCCTGATTTGAAACCAAATTTTAAGCCTATGCCGGGGCTGAGCATCATTCCTCCTTGGGTATCGTAACCTGTGTTATTTACGTGAAGCCAATTAAATCCATAACCGGCATCCAAGGTGCCGATAAGAGCTACATCTTTCTTTGAACGCGTCAAATCATAACGCACACCTGCCGCAATGGGCGTCAATAATGCAGTATTGTACCAATCCAAGCCGGTAGTAAGCCCAACCGCTAAACGGGGTTTGAGTTGTACGCCATTAAATGTTTGTATCGTTAAACTCAACCGATTCTCTACCTGCTGACTCAGAGGTACACTCCAAGGAATATCATACACCACCCGACCAAAAAGCCCCCCAACTTCAGTCATATTGACGTAATGAGGTTTATGCTGGGCTGAAAGGGTGAATGAGTAAATGAGCGCATGAGTGAATAGTAAAGCAAGAAATAATTTTTTCATATCCTAATGGAATTACCCCCTTCTCCAAATGGAGAAGGGCTGGGGAAGAGGCACTTAAATATCCACGCGTTTTACAGGAATTTTGCTCAATTGGCGCAAATTGCTTGGATCGGATGTATCAAACTGATAGAAGCCATCTTTTCCAATCATCAATAACGATTTGCTCGAAAGCGGAATCACATCGTAGGCATCCATGCCAGTCAAATGTTGTAATTGTTTTACATCAAAATCATTGGCAACATTCAAGGATTTGAGACCATGCGTGCCTTCGCAAAGAAACAAATTGGGGAAGTCTACACCCAAGCCATGCGGATTTTGCATGGGATATGATTTAAGCAAGCGAGGGCTGCGCAGATCAGTAATATCTATCACATCCAATTGATTAAGCCCGCGATTACAGGTAGTACCGGAGCGAAGCGTTACGTACGCACGATTATCAGTTACCACTACGGGGTCGCACGACATGGCGTGCTGGTAAACTGAAAGCTGTTCGGGCCTCTCAGGATTACTGTTGTCGTAAATAAACATCCCCGTGGTAGAGCCGATAAACAATTTATCTTTATAAGGGAAAATGGTTTCGATGCCCCTGCCTACATTAATTTTTGTGCTGCGACGCGGTTTATCGGGCGTACGGATGTCAAAAAGTTGCATTTCATTTTGTCCAACCGTGTATAAGTAGTTGGAGTAGAGGGCAAAACGCGCCATCGAACCTGCTTGTCCTTGGCTGTTGGCTGTACTCCCACTGGTGGGAGCAGAAGACTGCAACGCACGGCTATCAAATGCACTAAATGCCACTCCTCCCCACCAAGAGCCGTTGCCGCCACCTTCGCAATTGGTTTTTACAGTTTCGGTAACAATTTCCATTTTTTGGTCATTGATAACCCCCGTTAACGTATTAACTCCCCACCAAGCGCCTTCAAATTGCCCTGTTGTAAAAACGTCATTTTCACGCCCTACTTCTTTGATAGTTAGTGGATTAGAAATATCTAAAGCCACAAGATCCGAATAGCTGTCGGCGTACAGTATATTACCCCGAACAGCCATATCGCCATTGCCCGGAATTTTAATGAACGAAATAATTTTAGGGGCCGAAGGATTAGAATTATCCACGACATGCAGTCCCTCTTTGAGCTCATTAATAAACAAGTAATTGCCCTTTGTGTAGATTTTACCCGGATTAATTAAATCACGGGCGCTCTCGGTGCGCACCCCTTGGCGGATGTCGGCCAATGAGACTGATACGGAGGTATAGCGTTTGTATTTACGCGTTTCGGTGCATTGGTCAGTGCAGGACCATTGTAGTAAGCTAACCGAAAATAGAGAGAGTAAAAGTATTTTCTTCATGGCAAGCGTTAGAGTTTTAGTATTTATTACCCATAAGACGCACTTGCCTGAAAGAAAGTTGGAATTTAAAGTTCAAAAATTTCAGATAAAACAACGGTGAAACCTTCCAATACATCTTCCCCTGATAATTGTTGAGTAAAAGCTACACTTGCCGTTTCACCATTACTGCGATAGATGTAGGTTTTTTGTTTAGAAATAGAAATCAACCAAGCTAAGCATACTCCGTTGGCTACCCATTTTTTCATTTTGGATTTCAACTTAGTAAGGCTATCGGTATCTGATTCCAACTCAATGATAAAATCAGGAGCTAAATAAGGAAATGAGTGCTTTTCTTTTTTGCTCAATGCTGCCCAACGTTCGATTCGCACCCATGCCAAATCAGGAGCACGCATAGAAGTATCGGCCAGAAAGAACCCACCGCTCGAATCAAAAACTTTGCCCGCTTTAGTTTTTCGATTCCAAATAGAAACCTCCGTAATAATTTCACTATTGTTCGCACTTGTAAGACCGTGGGCAGGTGACATAAGATGTATTTCTCCTTTTTCGTCGCGTTCAAGGTTTAAGTCAGGATTAGCCAGACAAAAAGCCACCAACTCCTCATCTGAGAATCGCAATTTTGGCGGAAAATGCAAAGAGAGAGTCATATATGACTAAGTTTTTCTCAAAAATAACAAAAATTACCGTCCTCTCCACCAAGCCCTGCTCCATATTCGCTCAAAATTCCAACCTTTGGCACGTAGTTGAAGCGGCAGATACGCGTGCGATTCTTTTACCGAAATCGACTGTTGATACAAGTCATCATCGGTTAAAATAATACTTTCATAGCGCTCCCCATTTTTAATGGTCAAATCCGCAAAAGGAAGTTCATTATATAGTTTTTGATTTGCGGTTTGCAGTTCAGGGTTTACAGTTTGTAACTCCTCAGAGTTTATATTGTCTTTGCTACTTCCATTTTTCAGTAGTTGGTTTTTCAACAACCATTGGGATTGGTATTTCTCCGAAACAAAAGGTGTAGGAGTATAGCGTCCTTCTGAGACGTCCAATGCGTATTGGAGGTATTTTTTCAACAATTGGGGGCCGGAATGAAGTGAGGATTCCACCTGTAATTGTTCGGGCAAAATACTCGTCACTACATACACTTTTTGCCGAGCGCGCGTGATGGCTACGTTCAAGCGGTTTTCGCCACCCTGAGCATTTAAACTTCCAAACTGTGACCTTAACTTACCGCGAATATCAGGCGCATAGCCAACGGAAAAAATAATAATGTCGCGTTCATCTCCTTGGACATTTTCTATGTTTTTGATAAACAGCCCACGCGGGCTGTTTAGGAGGCTCTCAATCAGCTGTTGTTGCGGTTGATTAAAGGTAACAATTCCAACAGAACTATCCGGGTGAGTTTCTCGAAGTTCCTGAATAAGTTCTATTACTTTTTCTGCTTCAACTATATTTCGATTGTTTTCCCAAACACCTTCTACTTTCACATAGGTAATGGCAGGATTAGGCGAGTTAATATCCTTAAAATCAGGCAAAAGCTGAAGCTTATTTTTATAAAAATGTTGATTGGAGAAATCAATTAAATCCAACGAACGGCTCCGATAATGTCCCTGTAATAACGTTTCCGGCAAATAGTGGGCAGCTAAATCCAAGAGTGATTCTACTTCCAAAGCGGCTCTTTCTTCTTCATTTTCACCCTCATACCGCGCACGGTACAAATCATAAGGAGTGAGTTGTTTGCTGTCGCCTACAATGACGGTTTGTTGAGCACGATAAATGGCGGGAATACCATATTCGGCATAACACTGAGAAGCTTCATCAAAAATTACCAAATCAAAGAGTCCGGCGGTAAGTGGAAATACGGCTGAAACCGTCTCGGGAGAAGCCAGCCAACAGGGTACCAAACGAAATACTTCATCAGAATGCTGCTCCATCAATTTACGTACCGGCCATATTTTCCGCTTTTTTGTTACCTGATGCTGCAAATCCCGATACGTGGTACGATTCTGAAGGCGATTAAATTCTACGTCTTTATAGGTTTGTTCCCGCAGGTGAATCAACATAATTTCTCTGCTCAATTCTTGTTTTTTAAGAATGGCATCCTGCAATTCCTGCTCTAACTGATTGATTTTTAAGGAAGAAACTGAACGCAGAATCGGATATTTTTCTTCCAAATGAGCCAACCAAGCAAGACGAAGAGAGTTCTGAAACAACTCGCCTATCGACAGCCTTTCAGCGTCGGTAGCAGTCGTCAAAGATTTTTTCAGGCGTTCGATTACTTCACTTTCAACAGTTGTGAAACTATCGGTCAGTTTATCTGCTTCAACCAACACATCATAATCACGGTCGAGAAAGGTTTGTAATTGTAGCGCAAATTCGGGATTCTCCACCGCAGCCCGAATCTGATTCTTTGTCAAGTATTTTTGCCAGCCTTGCTGTTTTTGGGCCGTTTGTTTACTTAAATTCAGCAATGCTTTTACCGATTTTTGAAAACCGGCAAAGGTTCGTTGTTCCGCTGCAACGTTTGTCAAAAACTCAAAATTTCGCTCCAACTCTGCATACGCTTTTTCTGCAACTGCATACTGATTCAAAAATTCCTGAAGCCAGTTTTCAGAGATACTCAGTTTTTCATTAAGGAGCTTTACCTCCAATTTTTCTTCCATTTCCCGCAAAGCGGCCTCCCAATCCAAGCGATTTTGAAGGAGTTGCTTCAGTTGATATAAATCATTGATGTCAAGGGTAAATCCATATTTTCCGGCAATATTTCTAAAATAAGCTTTATCTCCGTAAAAGAGCCACTTAATTATAGATTTACGAGCTGTCATAAGTTGCTCCAAGCGATTTGAAAACGGTAGTAATTCCGACGAGTTTACTTCATCACCTACCATTTTACCCTCTTGCAAACGAGTTCTATTTTTCGACCAATCCCGAAACCATTTATTCAATTGCTTGGTAAAAAAACCAACCTTTCGCTTTTTAAACAGGCCCCATATTGGTTCCTCCGCCAGCTGTTGGAGCCAATTTTGAATAACGGCATTTTGGTCATTGACAATTAAAACTTTCTCTAAGTCAAGGCGTTGCGTCAGCAACTTTTCAATTTCATTTACCGTCGTTTGCCCCCATTGAGACGCCTCTTCAATCAATGCCTTGATATGACCGATTTCCTGAAAACCAATGGTTACAAAATTTACGCGGTCGTACCAAGGGTGGTTGCTGGAAACGTGATTTTGGTATTGCTCGTAGCGATTGAGTTTCCAAAGAAAATCCTCCAATTTATCATCGAATTTAAACGACCGAAATTGCGGCAATGCCACGGAGGCAGCGGAAGGATTACTCGTTAAATACAATTCTTTGGGCGAAATGCCGCAGTCGCTACTATCAAACAAAGCATATTTAAATTCTTCCAATTCACTGATTACCTGTTCAATGGTACGGCTTGTTTGTAAAAATTGCCGTTCCAACACAATGGCATCCAAGCTATAATTTTGCTTTTGATAGGCTTCGATATTTTCAATTTGGGTAGCCAACTGCCCGTATAAGGACGCCCGATCATTTTTGAAATCATGGACCAAGGCAACAAAAGGGGTAAAAGCCACTTGTTTGAGACGTTCATAGACTACATCCAACGCAACCCGTTTTTGACACACCAACAATACCCGCTTTCCGCGTGCGGCAAAGTCAGTCATCAGGTTGGCTATCAATTGAGATTTTCCCGTTCCCGGAGGGCCTTGAACCACCAAAGATTCTCCGAATTTTACGCGTATTAAGGCTTCTTCTTGGGAAGCATCCTGTGGGAATGCCGTAAAGGTATTTACCTCTCCGCTACGGCGAACGATACCGTTTCCAATGATTTCGGGAGTCGGAAAATTAAAAACACCCTCATCGGGAATTAGGGATTCTGAAGCCAAATTGATTAAATTTTCATAATCCGGCCCCAAATAACTTCCTGCCTGCGGAAAAATGCCCAAGACGGCTTCCGGGTATAATTTCAACTCGCCGTTGCGTTCCAATAATTCTAAATCCGGCTTCGATTGTGCATCAAAATACTGGAGTTTTTCCTGAAAGAGTTCTTGGTTAAAGTTGATTTCTAAAGGGCTTTCCTTCAGTAATTCGTACAATTCAGTTCGAAAAGCAAGCGGGTCTCGATTAAGTTCATCCAAGCTTTTTTCCAATAATTCCTCAGAAATTTTCACCTGATTAAAATGACCGTACGCCACTAAAAAACTGCGATTGAGGGAAGCCGGTTCGTCGCGACGTTGGAGTTGCCAATAGCTCCCCTGATTTGCATCCGAAGCTTCATTTGCGTTTAAGGTCACTGGAAAAAACGCCAATGGAGCATGAATAACCGTACCATCGGTCAGTTTTCCCCGTACAAAAGGATAAGCCACATACAAGTCTTCCGAGCCGCGTTCCTCTTCGATAAATCGTTCTGTACGGGAAATTTTGCGAAGTCGTTTACTGATTTCATTCACCTTTTCCGAACGGCTGTCAAGCATCGGACACAGCTTAAATGATTTTTTTTGCGAAATTACCTCTTTAAGTAAATCAAAGGCAGAGCGATTGTCGACAAAATCTAATTCCCGCCAATCTAAAAACTGTTCAGCAGGGAGATTCGTCAGCAACAGAGAACGATTGCGGGTACTTAAATTGGTAAGCCGACGAAGGTATGCTTTTAGAATGTCAGTGGTCATTAGCGTCCGGATAGAGCGAGGTAAAAGTTCGGACCGCCGAAGCGGGGTAAAATGTCAGTCGTCTCCAACAAGTATTCTTTAACTATGTTTGTTGCGACGCTTAACAAATATAAGACTCTTTGTTTGAGTTAGTTTAACTTTCCCGATATTTGCTAACAGTATGCTTTCGGACCGCACGGGCTTCGCAGCGGCGAACCGCCCCCGCGCCGATGCGTCGGACCGTCGATGCGTCGGACCGTCGATGCGACAGACTAAACAAACTCTAAAAACCAATATGCAGATTGTACAACAACTCCTTTTTGCGGTTGCACTGGGCATTACGGCTTGGCTGATAGCGAAGCGTGTGGGAATCATCAAAAAGACTATCCAACTCGGTAAATCAGAAAATCGTACCGATCGTCCTAATGAACGCCTAAGTACCATGCTTCGTATAGCATTTGGGCAAAAGAAGATGTTTGACCGTCCCATAGTTGGCATAATGCACTTTGTGATTTATGCCGGTTTTCTATTAATAAACGTTGAAGTACTCGAAATCGTATTGGACGGACTTTTCGGTACGCACCGCCTCTTTGCTCCCTTATTGGGAGACTTTTATCTTGGTCTTATCAATTTTTTTGAATTTTTGGCGGTTGGCGTACTTACCGTATGCGTCATTTTCCTGATTCGACGCAATATCCTTAAAGTAGAACGCCTTCAACCTTCCCGTAACCGTGAACTAAATGGATGGCCTGTATTGGATGCCAATACCATTTTAATGATTGAGATTGTGCTGATGATTGCGATTTTAAGCATGAACGCTGCCGACAGCATTTTGCAGCAACGCGGTGCGGAGCATTATCACCAAGTAGGCAATTTCTTTTTTAGCGGATTTCTCCAACCTATTTTTGCAGGGCTGTCTGACGGAGCATTGGTCATCTTAGAGCGAGTTGCGTGGTGGGCTCATATTTTGGGCATTTTCGGTTTTGCTTTGTACGTTACTTATTCCAAGCATTTACATATTTTTCTGGCGTTCCCCAATACTTATTTCGCCAATCTCACGCCTAAAGGCGAAATGCCCAATATGCCTGATATTACCAAAGAAGTAAAAATCATGCTGGGTTTAGAACAACCGGATGCTACGGAAGCTCCCGCAGAAATCGGGCGATTCGGAGCCAAAGACGTAGGCGATTTAAGTTGGAAAAATCTCATGGATGCCTACTCCTGTACCGAGTGCGGACGTTGTACATCGGCTTGTCCTGCCAACTTAACGGGCAAAAAACTCTCTCCTCGTAAAATCATGATGGATACCCGCGATCGTCTGGAAGATGTTGGTAAAAATATGTTGGCCAACGGCGGCGAATTCAAAGACGATGGTAAAAGCCTGCTCGGCGATTATATTTTGGAAGAAGAGATTTTGGCCTGTACTACCTGCAATGCCTGTGTGCAGGAATGCCCAGTATTGATTAGTCCACTCGATATTATTCTTCAACTGCGTCGTTACAAAATCATGGACGAAGCCCAAGCACCGGCTTCCTGGAACGCGATGTTCAACAACCTTGAAACCAATCAGGCTCCGTGGAAGTTTTCGCCGGGAGACCGTTTTAATTGGGCAGATAACATTAAAAGCTAATGACTTATTTATGGATTTTAGGCGGTTGTGGCTGCCTTTTAATAACAATGGGGTTATTTGTTTGGAAAAAACAGGCCCTTTATTTGTTAAATATAGAGAACGACAGAACTTCTTGGAATCAAAACTAAAATAATTGCAATTTTGCGAAATGAAAAAGAAAGTAGAAATAAGCGAACCAGAACGATTGGCAAATTTCATGCATTCATTTGG
>NZ_JAIXST010000101.1 GCF_027484545.1 Runella sp.
AGGGGGACAACAGGTCTTAAATCTCAGAACAAAGTTCCTAAGTAATCAGTGGAATCAGGTTACAAAAAAGGTCAGAATAGCAGCTTGAAATAAATCTGCACTTTTTCGTACACCCAAACGTGCAAAACGTGTTTGCAATTTAATACAAAAGCGTATATTTGCAGCCCGAAATAGGCACCCGCCGATAAGGGCAGAGTAAAATATTTTGTTCTTTTATCTTTTTTGCGCCCGTAGTTCAATGGATAGAATTGTGGTTTCCGGTACCACCGATAGGGGTTCGAGTCCCTTCGGGCGCACACAAATTCATTAATTTGGTTTTCGGTACCACCGATAGGGCGGTTAGCCGTTGCCATTCGAGTCCCTTCGGGCGCACACCTTTAATAAATAACCAGCTAACTGATAGATAGTTAGCTGGTTTGTTTTTTGTTAGGGGACGCGCCAGTTATCGTTTTTTCTACATTCTGCCAAAATCCTCCTTCTTTTACTGTACAAGGTTATTGCCAATCGCAGCTCTTCATAAAATCATTAGTTCATTCACCCATCAACCGTTCATCGCCGGCCTTTGAGTTTGCAGATAGCTTACCCTTTTCGGTCTTCTTCCATCGTTTTTTAGCTTAAATTCGCTGATGGAATCGCTAAAAAACCTTATCTTTTGGCCAAGTTTGACATACTGTTCCTCAACGCTATGGATAAAAAAAACCTGTCTGAAAGAGACATCTGCACCAAGCTTATCACGCCTGCGTTAGAAAAAGCCGGCTGGAATAAATTGACTCAGTTTTTAGAAGAGGTTTCGTTTACCGACGGAAAAATCTACGTGCGTGGCAAAATGACCGCCCGGGGAGAACGCAAACGGGCCGACTACGTGCTTTATTACAAGCCCAATATTCCCATTGCCATTATAGAGGCCAAAGACAACAAACATTCCGTGCGGGCCGGGATGCAACAGGCGCTCAACTACGCCCGCATTTTGGATATTCCCTGCGTGTTCAGCAGCAACGGCGACGGCTTTCTCTTCCATGACCGAACCGCTACCGATGCGCAGATTGAAGAAGAAATACCCCTTGACAACTTCCCTACGCCGCAACAGCTTTGGGAGAAGTACAAAAAGTACAAAGGCATCATCACGCCCGATGCAGAGAAAATAGCCGCGCAACCGTATTACGCCGACGGCAGCGGACGGAATCCACGCTATTATCAGCAAATCGCGGTCAATCGTACCGTAGAGGCCATTGCCAACGGCCAAAACCGCATTTTGCTCGTAATGGCTACCGGAACGGGAAAAACCTATACGGCCTTTCAAATCATTCACCGACTTTGGAAAAGCGGGGCGAAGAAACGGATTCTCTTTCTGGCCGACCGAAACGCGCTGATTGACCAAACGCGGCGAGGCGACTTTAAGCATTTTAAAGATAAAATGACGGTGGTCAAACACCGCCAAATTGATAAAAGCTACGAAATTTATCTGGCGTTGTACCAAGGGCTTTCGGGTTCAGATGAAGCGGCCAACGTTTATAAACAGTTTTCCCCCGATTTCTTTGACCTCATCGTCATTGACGAGTGCCACCGGGGCAGCGCCAACGAAGACAGCGCCTGGCGCGAAATTTTGAGTTATTTCAAAAATGCCACGCACGTCGGCTTGACCGCCACGCCCAAAGAAACGGAAGAGACCAGCAACAGCGAGTATTTTGGCGAACCGGTTTATACCTATACCCTCAAGCAGGGCATTGACGACGGATTCTTGGCTCCGTATCAGGTGGTTCGGGTAGCACTCAACGTGGATGCCGAAGGTTGGCGGCCCGAACAGGGAAAAACCGACAAAGCCGGAAACTTGGTCGAAGACCGCGTCTATAATCGCTCGGACTATGACCGAAAACTGGCGATTGACGAGCGGACGGACATCGTGGCCCAAAAAGTCACGGAATTTCTGAAAGGCTATGACCGCTTTGCCAAAACCATTATTTTTTGCGTGGACATTGACCATGCCGAACGGATGCGCTCGGCCATGGCCCGCCACAATGCCGATTTGGTGGCCGAAAACTACAAGTACGTGATGCAGATCACGGGCGATAATGACGAAGGCAAACGCGAGCTCGACAACTTCATTGCCCCCGAAGAACGCTATCCCGTGATTGCGACCACCTCCGAATTGATGACCACGGGCGTAGATGCGCA
Organism: Runella sp.; assembly: GCF_027484545.1. Taxonomy (GTDB): domain Bacteria; phylum Bacteroidota; class Bacteroidia; order Cytophagales; family Spirosomataceae; genus Runella. The sequence goes on from NZ_JAIXST010000101.1 coordinate 2,173, forward strand.
AACCTGTAAAGTGATTGTGTTGGATGCCAACATCAATTCCATGACCAAGTTCAAACAAATCATCGGACGCGGCACCCGAATCAACGAGGAATATGGCAAACGCTACTTTACTATTCTCGATTTTCGGAATGCCACCGACTTGTTTGCCGATACTGCCTTTGACGGTGACCCGATTCGGATAAAACCGGTAAGCGAAGAGGAGGATTTGAGTACGATTGTCGAAGAAGACGAAAACAATACGACGCCTATCATTGACGAAGTGTCGGGGGAGGAAATTGAAATGACGCCCCAACCGCCCGTGATTCGCTACCCTTCGCTGCCCGGTGGCGGTATGGCACAGGAACCGCGCCAAAAAGTGTACGTCAACGGGGTGGATGTATCGGTGCTGGTGAGTCGGGAGTTGTATTTTGACAATCAGGGCAAACCCATCACCACGAGCCTGAAAGACCATACGAAGGGCATCATTCAGGGAAAATTTGCTTCGTTGGATGATTTTTTGAATCGTTGGAATACCACTGAACGTAAGGAGGCTATCGTGGCCGAACTGCTCGAACAGGGTGTTTTGGTGGAGGCGCTGTACGAGGCCGTGGACAAAGAAGTTGATTTATTTGACTTAATTTGCCACGTGGCCTACGACCAACCGCCGCTCAGCAGGAAGGAACGGGCCAACAACGTGAAGAAGCGCGACTACTTTACCAAGTACGGCCCTCAATCCAAAAAAGTACTGGAAGCGCTGCTCGACAAATACGCCGACGAAGGCATTACCAACATCGAAAGCATGGACGTGCTCAAAGTAAAACCATTGACCGACTTTGGCTCACCGGTGGAGATTTTGAAGGAGTTTGGCGGCAAGCCCAATTATTTGAAGGCGATTAAGGAATTGGAAAATGAACTATATAAAATAACAGCCTAAACTGGGATTAGGCGGATTTTAGGATTGTAGGATTTTTTTTATTTGCCTAATCGACAAATTCCTAATGATTTGAATTACAGGATTTTTTAATGTACATATTCGACAAAAAAATTACAATGAAACACGAAGAGTTGACGCATAAAATCATTGGTTGCTCCATGAAAGTACATGCTACGTTGGGAAGTGGTTTCCAGCCGGGCCGCCGGAGCGGAAGTTATTTATCAACGGGCGTTGGCTATTGAAATGGAAAAACAGGGTTTGGGTTTTGCTCGCGAAATGGAAATGTCTATTTATTATGATGGCATACACATCGGAACGCGCCGTGTTGATTTTTTTGTGGAAGATAAAATAATGGTCGAAATGAAGGCTGTTTCGTTGCTCAATGAGGCGCACCTTGCCCAAGCCATCAACTATTTGGAAGCCTATAACCTTCCGGTTGGTTTGCTCATTAATTTTGGCAGTAAAAGCCTTGATTTTAAACGGGTATTCAACACCAAACACCCCGACAACAAACGATAACCTAAGATTAATAGGATTTAAGGATTTCTTTCAATCTTCCCTAAAATTCCATTAAATCATTGTAATTAATCTTATAAATCCCAAAACAAAAAACCTAAGAATCATGGCTTGAAGGAAAGATTTCCTGCTTTAAAAAAATCCTAAAATCCAATAATCCCATAAATCCAAGTACAGACAATATGAGCAACATAACTGGCGTAATCAAAAGCATCCGCGACATCATGTGGCAGGATACGGGCCTCAACGGCGATGCCCAACGCGTGGAACAGCTGGGCTGGATGCTTTTTCTTAAAATATTCTCCGACAAGGACTTAGAGTTGGAATTGCTGGACGATACCTACACGTCGCCCATTCCAGCGGCGTATCATTGGATACAGGAAAAGGGTAATTGGGCGGGCGACGACGAAGGCATCACGGGCGACGAGCTGCTGGAGTTTGTGGATCGTCAACTCTTTCCGGCCCTGCGCAACCTCGACGTCAGCACGGGCAACCGCCGAGCGCTCATTGTGCGGGAGGTGTTTGAGGGCAACAACAACTACATGAAGAGCGGCATCAACATCCGGAAGGTGCTGAACAAACTCAACGAGATCGATTTTAACGTGGCCAAAGACCGCCACGCCTTTGGCGAATTGTACGAGGGCATCCTCAAAGAACTCCAAAGTGCGGGCAAAAGCGGCGAGTTTTACACGCCCCGCGCCATTACGCAGTTTATCACCGACATCATTGACCCCAAAATCGGAGAGAAGCTGCTCGATCCTACCTGCGGCACGGGCGGCTACCTGACCTGCGCCATTGAGCACCTCAAAGCCCAGGCCAACAGCGTGGAAGACCGCCAGAGCATTGCCGAAAACGTGCGCGGCTGGGAGTACAAGCCGCTGCCGTTTCTGTTGGCCACTACCAACCTGATCCTGCACGACATCGAAGTGCCCAACATCCGTTTTGGCGATGCGCTCGACCAACCGTTGAGCAATTTTACCGAGAAAGACCGCGTCCACGTTATTTTGGCGAATCCTCCGTTTGGCGGGATTGTGGCTAACAACAACGAAAACAACTTCCCCCAAAACTACCGCACCAAAGAAAGTGCCGACCTGTTTTTGGTCCTGATGATTCACCTGCTCAAACAGGGTGGCCGCGCCGGAATCGTATTGCCCGACGGCAGCCTCACGGGCGAGGGCGTGAAGCTGCGCATTCGCCAACGCCTGTTGGAAGAGTGCAACCTGCATACCATCATCCGGTTGCCCAACAGCGTGTTTCAACCCTACGCCACGGTAGCGACCAACCTGCTTTTTTTCACGAAAGGCACACCGACCAAGGAAATCTGGTACTACGAACACCGCCTGCCCGAAGGACAAAAATCGTACTCCAAAACCAAAACCATCCAAGCCAAGGAGTTTGACCCCATCAAAGCATGGTGGGACCACCGCGTCGAAAGCGATGTATGCTGGAAAGTGGACATCCAAACCATTATCGACCGCAACTACGACCTGGACATCAAAAACCCCATAAAGCCCGAAGAAAGCCACGATTACAGCAGCGCCGAACTGATGGCCATGTTGGAAACGTCATTTGCTAAAAGCCACGCGTTGTTGGGACAATTGAAGGAGGCAGTGCAGGGCTATTCGTAGTCAAACAAACGAATGGGATAATCAGGGAAGTATCTATCCGTTGACACCATCGTAAAGCCCGTACTTGCCGCTTGGGCTATCAACACCCTGTCATAGATATCTTTGTGGTCTTTGACAGGTTGAATTTCATAAAAACGTTGGGAATGTTCGGCCGTTAAATTCAAAACGATTACCTGTAAACTTTGTACGGCTTCGTTGATAAAAGTAGAGAGAGGGACTTTTATTTTAAAAATGTGCGGTTTAGTATCCAACAAATAAGCCATTTCCCAAAAAGAAACCGAACTGACATATTTAATGGAACGAGGGTCTTCCAAAAGTCTGACAATCTTTTTAGGTAGAAGTTCCGGCTGTTGAAATGCTTTAATAAATACTTGAGTATCAAGCAAGTAGTTTCTCATTTTCTCAAAGCGTTATCAAAAACGGCATCGTAGTCAATCTCGGCCAAATACCTGCCTGCTCCCAATGTTATTTTTGGGTGTTGGGTGTTTTTCTTGGGAGATTTGCCGTTTCCTTCGTTTGTTTTGATTTTGGGCGTTATGGTTTTCATCGGTGCCTGAGTTATATAGCCTTTCAACAAAGATAAAAAAAAATTAGTTTAGCCTCACAGACAAAGGCACAAACCACCGAAAACAAGCAGATTGACACAAAACCAATATGAGTAGAGGAAGAAAAAAAATAACCCCCAATGGATTAGATTGGGAAAGTTTGTTCAATAAATCAGTAGGTAGCTACTTTGAATATATCATACATAGTTTAGGTCAAAAGTATTCCAATCAAGTAGTTTCTGAAAATACTCCTTTCCCATTGCCTAATGATTGGACGTGGAGCAAGTTTGCCGACATAGCTGAACTTGCTGACAATCTTAACATTGAAGCAAAACTTCCTCCTGAAACTTTGATTCATTATGTTGATATTGATGCTATCGACAATAACGCATATAGAATCCGGGAACCTAAGCTAAAAACAGTTTCGGAACTTTCGTCACGAGCGCGGAGAGTGTTAAAAAAAGGGTATCTAATGTATTCATTGGTACGACCTTATTTAAATAACATCGCGATTGTTGAAGAGGATAAAGAATACTACATTGGTTCAACCGGATTTGCCGTATTCAAAATCAATCAACTTGATAGTCAGTTTATTAAGCTTTGGCTTTTATCTGATTATGTGAAAGCAAGGTTTTTAGATATGATTTCGGGATTCAATTCGCCGAGCATAACTATGGAACAATTTCTTACAACTTGGATTCCGGTTCCTCCACTTGAAGTACAAACAAAACTATTAGATTTCGTTGATGCTTTTCAGAGTAATACAATTGTTTCAGACAAAGCGTATTTTGATTCAGAAACCGAAGAGAACGTGCTGGAACTGCACGAGTCCCAACTCATGTGCAATCAACTCTCTACCGAACTCACCCACCAACTCGACCTTGTTAAACAACTCCGCCAATCCTTCCTGCGCGAAGCCATGCAGGGAAAACTCGTTGAGCCAAACAACGACGGAGAAACTGGCCAACAACTTTTAGAAAAAATCAAAGTCGAGAAAGCGCAGCTCATTGCCGCCAAAAAACTTAAAAAAGAAAAAGACTTACCGCCTATTAAAGCGGAGGAAATCCCCGGGGCGGCGTTCCGCTTTGATATTCCGGAGCATTGGACTTGGTGTCGTTTGGGGGAGGTGATATATGATACAGAAGGTGGGAAAAGCCCAAATTGCTTACATCAGCCTGTTGTAAACGATGAATGGGGTGTCATTAAAACTACCGCCATCCAAGAAATGAGCTTTCTACAAGATGAGAATAAAGTACTGCCTTCAAACTTTATCGTGAACGAACAATATAAAATTTTTGAAGGTGATGTTTTAATAACAAGGGCTGGACCTAAGAATAGAGTAGGAATTGTTTGTTGTGTTGAACATCTGTCAAAGAATCTAATGCTTTCTGATAAAACAATTCGGATTAAACATTCCAAGGAACTACTGAATCCAAAATTCATAGCATTGGCTTTAAATAGCCCACTGTTAAAACCATTTATCGAAAATAAAATGGTGGGAATGGCCGATAGTCAAGTGAATATATCACAAGATAATATGAAGGCACTTCCCATCCCTCTTCCACCCCTTTCCGAGCAGCGGCGCATTGTAGAAAAATTGGAGTCATTGATGCAAACCTGCGATGCCTTGGAGGCCAGCATCAAAAGCAGTCAAGTGCAAAACCAACAGCTTTTGCAGCAGGTGCTGCGGGAGGCTTTGAGGAAATAAAATTTTTAGCATCTCAGTTAAGTGCAAAACCAACAACTTTTGCAGTAGGTTCGGACGGCCGATGCCGCTGCGGGAGGCGTTGAGGAAGTGAGGCGCCTCAAATTTCTGATTTATCTATACCCGCATCTTTCAAAATAGAGAAGAACGTTCCCTTTGCTAAATCTTTGTTTCCATGAACGGGAACAATCACAAAACCGCCATTTGGATGCTGAAAAACATGATGACTTCCTTTGACTCTATCTAAAATCCAGCCTTTTTGCCTGAGAATTTTGATTAAGTTTTTGGCCGAATAGTCCATTAGGGTTACGCGTATTGCAAGTTGGGTACATTTACCGAATACTCTACTGTTTCGCTATCGTCAGGTATTTCCAATCCCTTTGCCTGCATGCTTTCAATCATCACTTCAATGGCTTCTTTGGCCATTTTCATGGCTTCTTCGATAGTTTCCCCCCATGTAATACATCCTTTCAAGGTGGGTACAATAGCGGTGTAAGACCCCTCCGGTTCTTTGCGAATAATAACCCGATAGTTAAGATTTTTCATGAAATTTGCTTTATAATACGTTCTAAAAGCGAAAGTTTAAATCTAAACAAAGATACCGTTTATTTGAGAATAATCACGGGCGTTTAAGCAGACAATTGCGGCGGTCTAAGTCCTGATGCAAACTTGCGGTAAACAGTCAAGGGCAAAACCAACAACTTTTGCAGTAGGTTCGGACGGCCGATGCCGATGCGGGAGGCTTTGAAAAAGTGAGACTTTGAGAATCGTCTCAAAAAAAGTATTTTTGAATAACCAATCATCAAACAATGGAATCGCTCATCATCACCCCAAAAAACAAGGTCGAACAGAAGCTGTTATCCGACCTTTTGGCCAAAATGAACGTAAAAGTGGCTGTACTGACCGATGAAGCCAAAGAAGACTTGGGAATGGCCACCTTATTAAAAGAAGCCGACCGTACCAAGAAAGTCTCCAAAGAAACCATCATGAGCAAACTGAGAGGCTGATGAAAGTAGAGTTTTTGGCCAAATTCGACAAAGACCTTGACAAACTGACAAGTCAACGCGTAAAAGATGATATTATCTCCGCCATTGAAAATGTAGAACAAGCTCAAAAAATAGCTGGTATACAGAATATTAAAAAGCTAAAAGGAGCAAAAATTGCCTATCGTATCAAAATCGGCGAATATCGAATCGGCCTTTATATTGAAGGCAAAACGGTTGAGTTTGCCCGCGTAGTTCATCGCAAAGACATCTACAAATTTTTTCCTTAGTCTTCAACGGGGAGCTAAATTTCAAATTTCTGATTTATCTATACCTGCATCTTTCAAAATAGAGAAGAACGTTCCCTTGGCTAAATCTTTGTTTCCAATCCCTTTGCCTGCATACTCTCAATCATCACTTCAATGGCTTCTTTGGCCATTTTCATGGCTTCTTCGATGGTTTCTCCCCATGTAATACAGCCTTTCAAAGTGGGTACAATAGCGGTATATGACCCCTCCGGTTCTTTGCGAATAATAACCCGAAAGTTAAGATTTTTCATGAAAATCAGCTTTATATTACTTTCGAAAAGCGAAAGTTTAAATCTAAACAAGGATACTGTTTATTTGAGAATAATCACGAGCGTTTCAGCAGATAGCAGAGCGGATTTAAGCTCCGATGCAAACTTATAGCAAGCAGTATTCGAGTGTAATAGTATGTATTGCACTTTACCAAACGGGAAATCTCCCATTTTTTTTCGGGGTATTTTCCAAGAAAAACGGGAAATACCCCATTGCAGGAATCTCCTTTTCTTCCCTACTTTGCAAACAAGATAACTACCTTCTAAACCAACTGCTTATATGCCACTCTATCAACAATTGAAACAGCAATTTAATGCCGGTTTTCCCTCGAATCCGAAAACCAATCCCGAAACGAAAGTATCAGCCGAACAGGATACTCTCAGAATCGTAGTGGGAATTTTGGGTGTTTTGTTGCCCATTGTGCTATGGATCAGTCTGGCTATAGTCAGCTGTTATACCAAACCGCTGGAATCTATCAGTCACTACTTTTATACCCGAGTGAGCAGTGTCTTTGTCATCACCATGAGCTTGTTAGCCGTATTTTTAATCATTTACAAAGGCAAGCGCCGTCGGGATTTTCTGCTTTCCCTGATTGCCGGCATCGCGGCTTTGTTGGCCGTATTTTTTCCAACCACCAATTTAGCGCCCCGGTGTTGCCATCCCGATTATCTGTATTCCATTACCTATATTGATCCGGAAAAAATTTGGGAAACTTTTCACTTCGCCTCCGCCGGGGTATTTCTTGGCTGCTTAGCTATCATGTCCATTTGGAGATTTCCCGCCAAGGATTCTTCCGATGAACACCCCATCAAAAGGGATCGGGTGTTATATGTAGTGTGCGGTATTATTATGTTGGTAGCGATGCTGATTATATTTCTCGGCAGTAACGGTATTATCTTCGACAAACGAGATTTTGAGTACCCTAATGCCGGCACTTTTTGGCTGGAGTCCGTGGCGGTTTGGGCTTTTGGCTATTCATGGCTACTGAAGGCCGGTTTTTTCTCCAAATTAAAGAAGACTTTTTTCTAAAGAAGCATTTTGGAGTTTTATCACCGGTATTCCTACTTAAACACCGTTTTCTCGGCCAAATGCTGTTCGGCTTCTTCGCGGGTAAACCAAACTGGTCTCATTTTCTTCTCCGAAAGTAAGGGTAATTGATCGTTGTTGTGTTTGGAATCCGGTTGGGTAGCGTTGCCGTAGCTGGTCAATACTTTGGCTTTAAGGGGTTTGGAAAATTCAATAGCTGCCACATAAGTGTCGCCATGTGCTGGGAAGTATTTTCCATCAATGGGCGCTCCCAAGGTCATGGTTCTGAAAACCCCCATGGGACCCGGGCCGCCGTTGCCGGGCAAGTCAACGTCGCCGATGCGGAAACGAAAAACTTCGCCCCAAGGTACGTCCAAACGTCCATACGTCGCTTTTACCTCTTTGGCCGCGTCCAGCAACGCAACAAGTGCGGCTTTTGGGTCGGCGATGCCTTTGGGAGTATTAATGGGGTCGTTGAGGTCCCAAGGCGTTGAAAATAATTTTGAGGCAGTGCCTAAACTGTTGAGTTTTTCGGTTCCTCCTACCCATTTTCTCACAAAGCGGTCAAATAAAAAGGCTCCTTTACTTTCGTTGTCGGTGTTGTGGTCCCAGTTGGACAGGACACTCGCGACTTCCTTAGCTTCGGGACTTCCGTTGGCTTCTGCGGCGGCAATCAACTCCGGAGCGATGCGGTCGGCCAACTCCATTTGAGTGGAGAGTTTTAACTGAATAAATTCATCCAACGAGATTTTGTCGGAATTCATCAGCATTCTCACCGAGCGTTGCGTTCTGAATGACATATTCGGTGCGGGAGCCATGTAGGCAGGGAAATCTTTGTAATTATTGACCATGGGCACGGTGGCAGTCCATGGCGGTTCGTTGGTGTTTTGTAGCCAGCCCGTGGCAGGATTACGGACTTTTGGCAAATCTTTGTACGAGTGGGTTTTGGTCCACAATGTAGCCGATGTATCACCTCTGACCACCCCGGACCAAAAGTTCCAGTCACCCAACGGTCGAACGGGTACCTCGGCATTGAATAGGTTGAAAATATTGCCTTTGTTGTCGGCAAACATCAGCGTGTACATGGGGATTTGCAATCGGCTCACTGCCGCTTCAAACTCCGTTAAATCTTTGGCCCGCGCCATGTCCCAATATTGCTCAAATATCCCTGCCTGCCCCAAGCCTGCTACCCGCATCGCAATTGTTTTACCCCGCGTCGGCGGTCCGACCTTTTCGCTCACGACGGGGCCATGAACGGAATGACGAATCACCATTTTTTCTTCCTTCAATGACCCATCTGGTTGCCGAATTTTCAAGATCCGTTCTTTGGCCTCAAACGCCTTTACTTTTCCATCCCATTTGTAGCCTCCTTCGACGGTGGTCAGCTCGTAAAAATCCTGTCCGTCATTGGTGTTTACCGTTTGCGAATAGCCCGCCGTAGCATTAAATGCCATCGTTAAAATGGGAAATCCCATGCGACTGATGCCGTAGGTATTGACACCCGGTGATACCAATTGTGCTTCCACATACAGGTACAAATCGGTCCATGGAAGGTGAGGGTTGGTCAACAGTAAGGTATTTCCACTGGTTGATTTTTTAGGTCCGATGGCCCAGGCGTTGGAGCCGTTTTTGTCGCCCTGCATCCTTTCCAAAGACGCTACCTGCGTCTGAGGGGCCAGAAACACAAAATGGGTAACTCGTTGGGCGTGTGCGATCACATCAACGGCCGTAATAGGCAAGGCTCGTTTCGCTTCGGGGCTGATTTTGTCGGGATTTTCGTTGGCATAATCATTGACCCCGCGTGCAAAAGCGTCCAAATTTTTGCGCATGGCGGGTTTTTGCAGCGTATACCATTCGGCGGCTCGTTCGTGGATGCTGTTGGTAATGACCCAACGGTCGGCCTGTGCGTATTTTTCACCCCAATATTCGGCTCCTTTGCCCCGTGCCTGACCGTACAATTGTAAAATCAGATTTCCGTGGTTTTTGGTTTGTGCCCAGCCATACGCATAAAACAGGCTCTCGTCATTTTTGGCGTAAATGTGAGGGACGCCCCACGTATCCCACAGAATTTCCGCCTGTTTGTAGGTTGGTTTTTGTTGGCTGAATGATGTTTCAGTAAGAAAGATTGTTAAAAATAAGAGTGAGGAGAAGGTAAATTTTCTTTGCATGTTGAATGAAGCAGTTCGTGATGAAGGGTCGTATTTTTTCCTTTAATGAAAGTAGATTCATAGCAAGGCAATTAACTGCAAAATAGCGAATTGCCAACTATTATTTTACGAATAGCTGTTGTTTTAGTTTTTTCTTCTTTGGGAATAATAAAATACCAATGATTACTATAAAATTTTGTAGGGCGCGGGGCGGCTTGTTTACTTCAGGGTCAGCGGTATTTCAGACGATATTCAGAATTCAGGAAATGTTTTGATAAAATCCATGGTTTGTAGATTGTAAACGTGAAAATTTGTTACCTTAAAATAGAGTAATGCCAAACACATGAAATTAGACACTCAGACATTAAAGGCGAATTTTGGTAATTTATTTGAGAGTGATTTGCTTCAGGAGTTATCCCAAGTCGGCAATTACATGGAGGTAGAAGAAGGGTTTGTGCTTATGCGGCCTGGGGGGTATATTCGTACGGTTCCCATCCTGTTGAGTGGTTCGGTAAAAATATCCCGTGCCGATGCCGACGGGCGCGAAGCCTTGTTGTATTATTTGGGAGGGCTTGATTCCTGCGCGATGTCGCTTACCTGCTGTTTGGGTCGTCGCCAAAGTGAAATTACCGCTGTAGCCGACGAAAAAACACGAATGATTTTAGTACCTGTGGAAAAAGTGGATGAATGGATGAGCAAGTATTCTTCTTGGAAACAATTTGTATTTGCTACTTATCAAAAACGTTTTGATGATTTATTGGGGGCTATTGATCAAATTGCCTTCCATAAGCTGGACGAACGGCTCTTAACGTTGCTCAATCGCAAGTCAAAGCAGTGCGGATGTACGGTATTTAATATCACCCACGAAGAGTTAAGCAATGAGTTGGCTACGTCGCGTGAAGTCATCTCCCGACTTTTGAAACAATTGGAGAAATTAGGGAAAGTAAAACTCTCCCGAAACAAAATAGAATTGCTTACTACGGCAAAAAATCAAACTATCTCTGCGTCTGTGTAACAATTATCACGGAACGGGGGTTTGAGGTCATCTACTTTTGTGATGTCATTTATTCATCACATTACGCAAGGGAAATGAACTCAACTGAGATTTTCGGCTTTTCAGCTTCTATTTTTATCGGCATCAGCCTTGGGCTGATTGGAGGAGGAGGGAGTATTCTTACGCTGCCCGTTCTGGTCTATCTTTTGGGGATTAACCCCGTCCTTTCTACTGCCTATTCATTGTTCGTGGTCGGAACCACTTCGTTGGTGGGATCGGTCAATTTTATGCGTAAGGGCTTGGTCAATTACAGAGCCGCCCTCGTTTTTGCCATTCCTTCTTTTATTACGGTGTTTCTCACCCGTAAGTATTTAGTACCTGCCATTCCGAATTCACTCTTTACCGTTGCGGGTTTTGAAGTGACCAAAAATATCGGCATCATGCTGTTTTTTGCGTTGGTGATGCTGGCAGCCTCTTATTCGATGATAAAAGGCAATAAGAAAAAAGAGGAAGCGGAATCGGGCGAACTTCATTTTAACTATCCCATCATTGGACTGGAAGGTGCTGTCGTGGGCGTTCTGACGGGAATCGTAGGAGCGGGAGGTGGTTTTTTAATTATTCCCGCCTTAGTTTTATTAGCACGTTTACCGATGAAAATGGCCGTAGGAACATCGCTGCTGATTATTGCGGCCAAATCATTGATTGGTTTCGTAGGAGATATTTCCAATTCGTTAGTGGATTGGACCTTCCTGCTGGAATTTACTGCCCTTTCGGTCGTTGGTATTTTTGTAGGGGCTTACCTTTCGCGATTTATTGCCGGCGAAAAGCTCAAAAAAGCCTTCGGTTGGTTTGTGCTGGTGATGGGCGTTTACATCATTTCCAAAGAAATTTTCTTCCATTGATTAAAACAAAAATTGGCTTCTGTACCAAAAGTGACAGATTGACTTTGTCGCTCATTGTAGTTTTACTCTATTATTCATCGCAACCGATAAACAACCGATAACCATGTTCTTCCAACACATTTATGACAAGACCTTAGCGCAGGCAAGCTACCTCGTAGGCTGCCAAAAAACCGGCGAAGCCATCGTGATTGACCCCAAAAGAGACGTTGATACGTATGTGGACATTGCCAAACAAAACGGGTTGCGCATCACCCACGTGACCGAAACCCACATTCACGCCGATTTTCTGTCGGGTGCCCGGGAGTTAGCCGCGATTATGGGAGCAACCTTATACCTCTCCGACGAAGGCGGCGAAGGTTGGGAATACGAATTTGACCACGTTGGACTGAAAAACGGCTCTGTCATTAGTGTAGGTAACCTAACCCTCAAAGTAATTCATACCCCCGGACATACGCCCGAAAGCATCAGCTTTTTATTGACCGACAAACCCGCTTCGTTGCAACCGGTGATGTTGTTTACGGGAGATTTTGTGTTTGTAGGCGACATTGGCCGTCCGGACTTGTTGGAAAAAGCCGCCGGTATGCTCGGAACGCAGGACGCCGGAGCGCTGCAAATGTATCATTCCATCCAAAAATTCAGTGCTCTACCGGATTTTCTGCAAGTATGGCCCGGACACGGTGCTGGGTCGGCCTGCGGAAAAGCACTGGGCGCAGTACCAAGCTCAACGGTAGGATACGAAAAAATTAGAAACTGGGCTTTTCAATACGATGATGACCAAGAAGGATTTGTAAAATACCTGCTGACGGACCAACCGGAGCCGCCCACCTATTTTGCGATGATGAAAAAACTCAATAAAGTAAATCGCCCGTTGCTGACGGAAGTGCCTAAGCAAAAGAAATTGACGGGAGAAGAAGTAAAAGAGGCCATGGCCAAAGGCATTAAACTCATTGACACGCGCAACAAAGTGAATTTTGCGGCAGGCTTCGTGCCCGATAGTCTCAATATTCAGGGCAACAACGCATTTGCCACTTGGATGGGCTGGTTTGTCAATTATGAAGAATCATTTATGTTGGTCGCTGATGATGCTCAAATTGAAGATTTGACCCGTAAATTAATGCGTATTGGCTTAGATAACGTATATGGTTACATTTCGGATGTTACCTCGGCAGGTGTTGAATTAGCCAAAAGTGATGTAATTGAAATAGAGGAGTTTAAGACTTATTTGAACCGCGAAGATGTTCAAGTGGTAGATTTACGCGGTGTGGCGGAATACAACGCCGGTCATATCGAAGGAGCAGTGAATGTGTTCATTGGCACGCTGCCAACAAACCTTGGCAAAATCAGCCGTGACAAGCAGGTTGTTATTCACTGTCAGGGCGGTGATAGAGCTGCGATTGGGTACTCTATTTTAGCTAAAAACGGTTTTAAAAATGTAAAAAATTACTCGGGAGGTATCAACGACTGGGTCAATAAAAGCAATCCGTTAGAAACAGCGATGGCAGAGGTGGCCGTTTACTGATTTTTCTCTCCAATAACACGAATTATCTGCTAAAGAGGTTTTCTAAAAGAACCTCTTTTTTTGTGTCAATAACTGAGATCAAATTATAAAACAAGTTGTAAAAGCTGACTAAGATCAGCATTTTTGTGTGCCAAATGTTACAAAAGTCGTTGCTGCACTTTCCTAATTTTGTTCTATCAAACATTGAATGTTTGAGGATAACTACCTCACTTAAACACTTAAAAAAACATGAAAGTAGAACAAATTTACACGGGTTGTTTGGCAGAAGCCGCTTATTACATCGAATCAGAAGGAGAAGCTGCCATCATTGATCCGCTTCGCGACACAAAACCCTACATTGACCGTGCAACAAAAGAGGGGGCCAATATCAAATACGTATTTGAAACCCACTTTCACGCCGATTTTGTATCCGGACATTTAGATTTATCCGCCAAAACGGGAGCGACGATTGTCTTTGGACCTACTGCCAAACCTGCTTACACCGCGTATACAGCGCAGGATGGCGAAGATTTTCAGCTGGGAAAAATAAAAATCCGAGCCATTCATACGCCCGGACACACCATGGAATCGACCTGTTTTTTACTTATTGATGAAACAGGCAAAGAAACCGCCATTTTTACGGGTGATACCCTGTTTATCGGCGATGTAGGACGCCCCGATTTGGCCCAGCACGTAATCAGTGACCTGACCGAAGAAAAACTGGCCGGGCATTTATACGAATCACTGCGCAACAAAATCATTCCGTTGCCTAATGAACTGATTGTTTATCCGGGACACGGGGCCGGCAGTGCTTGCGGTAAAAAAATGAGCAAAGAGACGACAGATACGCTCGGCAATCAAAAACTGTTTAATTATGCGTTGAACCTGAATCTGACCAAAGAGCAATTTATCAAAGAAATATTGACAGGATTGGTAGCTCCACCCAGCTATTTTCCCCAAAACGTGCTGATGAATATCAAGGGGTATGAAAGTTTGGACGAAGTCATGCAGCGGGGAAGTCAGGCGCTTTCGCCCGAGGCGTTTGAAGCGGCCGCCAACGAAACCGAAGCCTTGGTACTGGATGTGCGCGAGGCGCAAACCTTTGCTAAAGGGTTTATTCCCAACGCAATTAACATTGGTATTGAAGGGCAATTTGCTTCGTGGGTCGGCACGCTTATTCCCGATTTAAAACAACCGATTTTATTGGTGACAGAGCCGGGAAAAGAAGAAGAAACCATCACGCGTTTGGCGCGGGTAGGCTACGACAATTGCATCGGTTATTTGCTGGGAGGAATACAGGCTTGGAAAGAAGCGGGCAAAGAAGCAGATACCGTAACCTCTATTTCTGCCGAAGCATTTTCAAATTTATTGGCTGGAAATCCAACCCTTGCCGCTTTTGATGTTCGGAAGAAAAGCGAATACGATTCTGAGCACGTGATCGGCGTTGAAAACCTGCCGCTCGACTTTTTGAACGACAACATGGCCCAAATCAACCCCGACAAAACGTATTACCTGCACTGTGCGGGAGGGTATCGTTCCATGATCGCGGTTTCGATTCTGAAAGCCCGCGGCTTTAACAACCTGGTTGATGTGGCCGGTGGTTTTGCCGCCATCAAAGCCTTCGGCAAATTGCCATTGACCGAGTATGTTTGTCCAAGTACGATGCTGTAAGTAATCCAAATATACAAGTCAGGCATTCCAACGCTGTGTACCTTTACAGGATTCAGGGTTGGAATGCTTTTTTATTTTAGGGTTTGTAACATTTATCACGGAGCTTTATTTTTCAATTACGGACCTTTGTATCCTAATTATTTCCATTCAATTCTATTCATTATCGTCATGGAAACAACACAGAAAAAAGAAACATTTGCCGATATTATCAATTCCGAAACTCCCACCTTGGTTGATTTTTTTGCCGAATGGTGCGGCCCCTGTAAAATGATGTCGCCGATTTTGAAAGATTTTGCCGACCAAATGGGCGACCGTGTGCGCGTCATTAAGATCGACGTAGATCAAAATCCGAACGCTGCCCAAGCCTACCGAATTCAGGGCGTGCCTACGCTGATTTTATTTCAAAAAGGAGAAATTAAATGGCGACAATCGGGAGTCGTTCATAAACATCAATTGGAACAGATAGTCAGTCAATTTGCAAATGCATGAAAGAGTGTTAGAATAGTTGATATGATGAACCCGGAAAATAAAAACCATTGGGAAACGGTTTACGAAACCAAAAACCCCGACCAAGTAAGCTGGACTCAGGACGTACCCACAACGTCACTGGATTTTATTCATTCGTTCAAACTGCCCAAAACGGCCAAAATCATTGACATCGGTGGGGGTGACAGCAAATTGGTGGATTTTTTGGTCAACGAAGGTTTTGAAAACGTCACTGTTTTAGACATTTCCGCTAAAGCCCTTGACAAAGCAAAAAAGCGCTTGGGCGAGAATGCAAAAAAAATCAATTGGGTCGTAAGCGACATCACTGATTTTGAACCCAATACTACCTTTGACGTTTGGCACGACCGAGCCACTTTTCATTTTTTGACCACCACCGAGCAGGTGGCAAAATACATGGAGACGGCCCGAAAATCAGTGAACGGCTTTTTGACCATTGGTACTTTTTCAGAAAACGGCCCCACCAAATGCAGTGGGCTGACAATCAAACAATATACAGAAGATTCGTTGACAACGGAATTGAAAAATGGATTTGAGAAAATTCGATGCTTGACCGAAGATCACACAACTCCTTTTCAGACCACTCAGAATTTCCTGTTTTGCAGTTTCAAAAGACAGGCTATTTGAAAACGAAATGAAACAATCAATCAACAACTGGAAACTTTGGTTAATGGCAAGCCTCACCTTGGGGCTTGCTCCTTTTTTACCGGAACCCCACCTTTTTGGTAAAATCAGGTGGATCATGGGCGGGGCTGTTGGAATGAAACCCATGGACTGGTTTGACGGTTCATCGTCACATTTGGTGAAAGTCGAGGTTTGGGTTGTAATTTTGAAGAATGGACTCTGCCTTCCTTTTGCCTTCCGAGCTCGACTTAGAACTACTTGATTACGAACTTTACCC